>DATNNK010000070.1:0-8690 GCA_035601875.1 Casimicrobiaceae bacterium
CATCATGTTCATGGTAGCGTCCGTTTCATTGCAGGTGATTGAGTGCCAAGTCGAAGGCGTCGAAGTTGCGCCAGCGGCGACCCGGTTGAAGCGAAAGGGCAGGGCGATTGGCAATCAAGGGCACGCGCTGCTCGGAGACGCCGCCATGGGAGCGCAAGGGCACGTCGAGGCCGGAAAGGTCGTGCCTGGCGACGCTCGATCCGAGCACCGTCAATCGTTCCGACACGATCACCAGGTCGCCCACGCGATCGGGCGGCAATTCGAACCTGGCGCATGCGTTCTCGCGCGAGAGGACCAGCTCGACGCCGGCGAGCGCGGCAATACGCTTCGCGGCCTCGGCGATGCGATCTTGGGGCAGGTAGACGGTCGCGAACGATCCCAGCGCGCCGTGGTGAACGACATACGGGTCGGTAATGGGGAGGATGACGCGCGCGACAGCCTTGCCGAACCAGCCGTCGAGCACGTCCTGCAGATAGACGATGTTCGGTCGGCCAAAAGCGTCGGTCTTGGCGTTCATGCCATGGTCCGCGGTAAGGACGATCGCCGCGCCCGCCGCGTCCAGCTCCCCGAGATAGCGGTCCATCATCGCGTAGAAGTCGTTGGCGTGCGGCGTGCCAGGCGCGGACTTGTGTTGCACGTAGTCGGTGGTCGACAGATACATGATGTCCGGACGCTCGCGCGCCATGAGCTTGATCCCCGCGGCGAAGACGAATTCCGAAAGCGCCGCGCTGTACACCGATGGCACGGGCATCCCCACCATCGACACGACATCGTCGATGCCGTTGGCGGCCAGGGTGGCCTCGTTCGCTTTTTCCGACGAGAAGCAGATGCCGGCGAGCTTATGCCCCAGCAAAGAGCGCAGCTTGTCCTTGGCCGTTACCACTGCCGCCTTGGCGCCGGCGGCGGCGAACGCCGCCAGGATGGTGCCGGCGCGCAGATACTTGGCGTCGTTCATCATCACTTCCGCGCCGGCCTCCGCGTCCCAGAAATAATTTCCGCAGATTCCATGGACCGAGGGCGGCGTGCCGGTGACGATGGAAAGATTGTTGGGATTGGTGAACGAGGGCACCACGCAGTCGGCGGTAAGGCAAGTGCCGCGTCCGTTCAAACCACCAAGAAACGGTGCGGCGCCGGCTTCGATCGCCTGGCTGATGTAGTCGGGCTCACAGCCGTCGACGCAGACGACCACGACCGGTCGTTGCGGCCATCGGTATTCACGGCCGTTGACGATGATGGGCGAGCGTTCCATCGAGCTTAGCGGCCCTTCCGGTCACGCGGCGGCGCGATGACCGCGAGATGGCGTCGTGGCGCGGCGGCAGCGGAGCGGCTGCGATGCATGCGTTCCCTGCTGCCCATCACGTGCTCGTGAAGAGCCTTGCCCGCTCCGGCCGCGTTGCCGGCGGCGATCTTGTCGACGATGTCGCGATGCTCGCGCGTGGATATCGGAAGCGTCCCGTCTTGAGCGAGGGTCTGGCGTCGGAAAAGATTGAGCTCGTTGACCAACCGGCGATACGTCGCGAGAAGCTTCCTGTTGCCGGCAAACATGATCAGCCGCTCGTGAAAGTCCAGGTTCAGCGGGTAATAGGCATCGACATCGTCCTGCGCCGCGGCGCGATCCATGCGCTCGACGATCGATCGCAATGCCTTGAGTTGTTCCGCGGTCGCGGTACGCGCGAGGCGCCGTCCGACCCATTCGTCGAGGGCGGCGCGAACTTCGTAGATTTCGTCGGCTTCCTCGATACTGATCTGGCGCACGAACACGCCGCGATTCTTTTCCAGCCGCACCAGGCCCGATTCCTCGAGCGCGCGAAACGCCTCACGCACGGGACCCCGCGAGACACCGAGGAGATCCGCCACCGCCGCTTCGTTCAGCTTGGCGCCGGCGGCAAGGTCGCCCGCCAGTATCATGCGCTCCAGCTCCTTTTGCACCAGCATGGGCAGCGAGTTCGATTGCACCAGCGCAATCGTCGCGGTGGCGGGCCGGGGCGATGTCGATTTATTCAATGCGCTCTTGGACATACTTGCGATTAGACCCTCGTAAGGTGTAGATTGTCAACAATCTGGAAAGGGAGTGCCGAGGCAGTGAAGGTAATTCATCGTCGCGTCATGCCTCCGATGCAACATCGATCGCCGCGTCCTCCTTGGGCGCATCATTAACGTTGTAGAGTTGCGGACCAACCTCGGGTGCTCGGTTTGCTCAATTTGCCTGCCAGTGCCCGCGGGCGTAGGATTTTTAGGGTGTAGTCAAACTTCGGGAGAGAAGCATGCATTTCGGGACAGGCAAGGGGTGGGGATGGCATTTCACGACAGCACTCGCCTCGGCAGCGATGTTGTGGGCAGTATCGGCGTCGGCGCAAAAAACCGAGCTTCTGGTGTACACCGCGCTCGAAACGGACCAGATCAAGGCGTACGAAGAGGCGTTCTACAAGGCCTACCCCGATGTGGCGATCAAATGGGTACGCGACTCGACGGGAGTGATCACGGCGAAGCTCCTTGCCGAGAAAGCGAATCCGCAGGCCGACATGGTGGTCGGCACATCAGCATCGAGCATGGCGGTGTTCTCCAATGAAGGCATGCTCCAAGGTTACGCCCCGAAGGGATTGGAGAAGATCGTCCCGGCGTATCGCGATCCGAAGAATCCGCCGGAATGGGTCGGCATGGACGTCTATGGCGCCGCAGTCTGCTTCAACACGGTCGAGGCGACGAAGCTCAATGTGCCCAAGCCGGAGACCTGGAAAGATTTGACCAAGCCGGTGTACAAGGGCCGCATCGTCATGCCCAATCCGGCATCGTCGGGCACGGGTTATCTCGACGTGGCCGGCTGGCTGCAGATGTGGGGCGATGCCGATGGCTACAAGTTCATGGACGCTTTGCACGAAAACGTCGCGCATTACACCCATTCCGGATCCAAGCCTTGCCGCGAGGCGGGCGCGGGCGAGTTCCCGATCGGCATTTCATTCGAGTATCGCGCGGTCACGACCAAGAAATCCGGCGCGCCGATCGACATCATCTTTCCGTCGGAAGGCCTGGGCTGGGATCTCGAAGCTTCCGGCATCCTGAAGACGAGCAAGAAGGTCGAAGCCGCGCGCAAGTTGATGGACTGGCTGGCAACGCCGGCGGCGATGGAATTGTTCTCCAAGAATTTCGCCGTGCTGGCCATTCCCGGCATCGCCAAGCCGCTCGATTACATTCCCGCCGATTATGAAAAGCGGTTGGTGAAAAATGATTTCGCGTGGTCGGCCAAGAACCGGGACAAGATTCTCGCGGAGTGGACCAAGCGTTACGACGGCAAGTCGGAGCCGAAATAAGCCAGCAGAAAAACGCGCGCCCCGACCGGGGCGCGTTTTTTTTGGCCGGCATTCCAACAGAAATGAGCCGATAAGCAACGCAATGTCCCCGGTTTCGATCGCCGCGCCAATGCGCGAGCCGTTCTTGAGGCTCGAAGGCATCCGCAAGACCTTCGGCCGCTTCACGGCACTGGAAACCATCGGGCTGGCGGTCGAGCGCGGCGAGCTGGTCACCTTTCTGGGGCCCTCGGGCTGCGGCAAGACGACCTTGCTGCGCATCATCGCCGGTCTGGAGACGCAGGACGCCGGAACCATCGTCCAGGGCGGGCGCGACATTTCGCGACTTCCCCCCATGAAGCGCGACTACGGCATCGTATTTCAGTCCTACGCGCTGTTTCCCAATCTGACCATTTTCGACAACGTTGCTTATGGACTCGTCAATCGCCGCAAAGGGCGCGACGAAATCCATCGCCGTGTCGGCGAATTGCTGAAGCTGGTCGGGTTGCCGGACTCTGGCGCGAAATATCCCGGGCAACTCTCCGGCGGCCAGCAGCAGAGAATTGCGCTTGCGCGAGCGCTCGCAACGTCGCCGGGACTGCTTCTGCTCGACGAGCCGCTCTCCGCGCTGGACGCGATCGAGCGCCTGCGCCTGCGCGGAGAGATTCGGGCATTACAGCAGCGCCTCGGCGTGACGACGATCATGGTCACCCACGATCAGGAGGAAGCGCTTTCGATGGCGGACAGGGTGGTGGTCATGAATCAGGGCGTCATCGAACAGATCGGCACGCCGCAGGAGATCTACCGCGAGCCGGCGAGCGCGTTCGTTGCCGATTTCGTTGGCAAGGTCAACGTGATCAGCGCCGTCGCCGAAGGCGATAACCGCTTTCGCGTTGGCGCTTTGGTGCTCAATGGCGCGGCAGGTGCCGACGCGGTCGCGCCGGGCACCAAGGTCAGGCTGTATCTGCGGCCCGAGGATATCGTCGTGGCCGATGTCGCCGCGAGCCACGCCAACGCCGCGCAGGGCAAGGTGACCAAGGTCGAGTTCCTGGGCGCGTTTTGCCATGTGACCGTCGCCATCGCCGACGCCGGCGAGCAGCTGCTGCTGATCAACGTGTCGCGGCACAGCATCGATCGGATGAACCTGGCCGAGGGTTCGGCCCTGCGGATCGGGCTTCCCGCGGACTGCATGCGATTGCTGGCCTGACGCTCGCGACCGATGAGCACCGCCGCCTCCAATCCTTTCGCGCTCACCGCTGCGCCGAAGGTCAAACCGATCGCGCATTGGCACGATCGGTTGGCGCAGGGTTTGCTGATCGGCGTCTGCGCATTTCTGGTGGTTTTCCTGCTCGCGCCCTTGTTCATGATCCTCATCAAGAGCGTGGAAGACAAAAGCGGAGCTTTCGTCGGTTTGCGGCTGTTCCAGGAATATTTTCAGACCCCCGCGCTGCGGCTGTCGATCCTGCACACTTTGTCCGTCGCGTTCGCGGTTACCGGCATCACCATTCCGCTGGCGTTTACCTTTGCCTACGCGCTGACCCGAAGCTGCATGCCATTGAAGGGGACCTTTCGAGTGATCGCGCTGACGCCGATTCTGGCGCCGTCGCTGCTGTCGGCGATCTCTTTCATCCAATGGTTCGGCACCCAGGGGCTGCTCAAGTGGATGCTGGGAGGCGCTTCGGTGTACGGCCCCATCGGCATCATCATCAGCTCGATCTACGCGGTGTTTCCACACGCGCTGATGATCATCCTGACCGCGCTCCTGCTCGCCGACGGGCGGCTTTACGAAGCGGCGGAATCGCTCGGCACGCCAACCCTGCGCCGATTTTTTACTATTACCCTGCCCGGCGCTAAATACGGGCTGATCAGCGCGGCGATGGTCGTGTTTTCGTACACCGTGAGCGATTTCGGCATTCCCAAAGTCATCGGCGGAAACTTCAGCGTGCTGGCGCTGGATATTTTCAAACAGGTGATCGGCCAGCAGAACTTCAACAAGGGAGCCGTGGTGAGCCTGATACTGCTGATCCCGGTGCTGGTGGCCTTCGTCGTCGACTGGATCATGCAGAGTAGGCAGCAGGCGCAGTTCTCGTCACGGGCAGTGCCGTATGCGCCCAAGCGCAAGACGGGGTTCGACGCACTCATGTTCTGCTACTGCCTCATCGTGTGTCTGCTGCTGCTGGCGATTCTGGGCATGGCGATCTACACCTCATTCATCAAGCTTTGGCCCTACGACAAATCGTTCAGCCTGCGTCACTACACATTCGGGCTGGTCGACGGGGGCGTCATATCGTCGTTTTTCAACAGCTTGAGAATGGCGCTGCTCACTGCTTTCTTCGGCACCATAATGATCTTCGGCGGCGCGTATCTGATCGAAAAGACGCGCGGCATGAATGGACTGCGTGCGGCGATCCGGATGCTGGCCGCGATCCCCATGGGCGTTCCGGGCATGGTGCTGGGACTGGGCTACATCTTCTTCTTCAACCATCCCGACAACCCGCTCAACGGGCTCTATCACGGGATGACCATTCTGGTCGTGGTCACCATCATTCACTACTACACATCCAGCCACCTGACCGCCGTCACGGCGCTGAAATCGCTCGATAACGAATTCGAGGCCGTGTCGGCGTCGCTCAAGGTGCCGTTCTACAAGACCTTCTTTCGCGTCACGGTGCCGGTATGCCTGCCGGCGATACTCGACATCGCCCGCTATCTTTTCGTCAACGCGATGGTGACCATTTCGGCGGTGGTGTTCCTGTATGCGCCCGACACCCAGCTCGCGTCGCTGGCAATCCTCAACCTCGACGACGCCGGGGAAATCGGGCCCGCCGCCGCAATGGCGACGCTGATCGTGGCCGCGTCGACGACCATGTGCATCCTGTACGCGGTGATCACCCGCTTCCTGTTGACTCGCACACAGGCGTGGCGGCGACCGGTTACGATATGATCTACTTGCATTCCACAAGGAAAGACTCATGAGCAACGTCGACCGCGATCCCATTCTGCTGACCCCCGGCCCGCTGACGACCACGCTGACCACCAAGGCCGCGATGCTGCGCGATTGGGGCTCGTGGGACGCGAGCTTCAATGCCGTGACGGCGCGCGTCCGTGAGCGGCTGACCGCGATCATCAATGGTCGCGAGACGCATGTCTGCGTCCCGATGCAGGGCAGCGGCACCTTTTCGGTCGAGGGCGCCGTGAACACGTTGGTGCCGCGCGACGGCCACGTACTGGTCCTCATCAACGGTGCCTACGGCAAGCGCCTTGCGAGGCTCACCGAAATGATGGGCCGCAGGCTGTCGATTTTCGAGACCGCAGACGATGTGCCGACAACCGCGGCCGACGTCGCGCGCGCGCTCGACGCCGATGCGTCGATCACCCACGTCGGCCTGATTCACTGCGAGACATCGACCGGCATCCTCAACCCACTGCCCGAGATTGCCGACGTCGTCGCCAAGCGCGGCAAAAGCCTTATCGTCGATGCCATGAGCTCCTTCGGCGCAATCCCTATCGACGCCAAAAAGATTCCGTTCGACGCGCTCATCGCTGCCTCCGGGAAATGCATCGAAGGCCCGCCCGGGATGGGCTTCGTGTTCGTCCGCAAGACAGTGCTCGAGCAATGTGCCGGCCGCTCGAGCTCGCTGGCGCTGGATTTGTACGATCAGTGGATCTACATGGAGCGGACGACGCAATGGCGCTACACGCCGCCCACGCATGTCGTCGCGGCCGTCGACGCCGCGCTGGAGCAGTACATCGCGGCCGGCGGTCAGCCTGCGCGCTACCGGCGCTACGCTGCCAACTGCGAAACGCTGATCTCGGGAATGACCGAAATGGGATTCAAGGTTTTCCTCGACCCGCGCATTCAGGCACCGATCATCGTTACCTTCCACGCCCCTCCGGATCCGAAGTATGCATTCAAGCCGTTCTACGACGAAGTCAGAAACCGCGGTTTCATTCTCTATCCAGGCAAGCTGACCGAGCTCGAGACCTTCCGCGTGGGATGCATCGGCGCCATCGGTCCGGAGGAAATGCGCCAGGCGGTGAACGCCGTTCGCGACAGCTTGCGGGCACTGGGGATCAGCATGGGAATCACCGTGGCGGGCAAGCCGCCCGCCGCCGCGACCGCCAGGGCGGCGTAAAGAACATCCTCTAGCCGCAGCCGCGATCCGCGCCGGGCATGCCGAGCTCGAGCGGTGGGAAGCGCAGTGCGTCGAGCGCGCGGCCGGTGGGCGTTTCCGGATCGACACTGCCGTGCCGCAGCAGAAAATCCAGGATGACGAGGCTCGCGTCGGCGGTCACGACGTCGGGCCCACGGTCGTTGGCGATGAGCGCCACGGCTTCGGAGAGCGATACCAGCCGGTGCTCGACCGCTTCGCCGTCCTGATTTGACGGCACGAAGTCGGCTGGCAGAGACAGATCGTGAGTGAAGATCGTCTCGCGCTGCAGTCCGTCCGGCTGCGAGCGACAAACGCGTACCTCGCCGGCGGGCGTTGCCGTCACGGCGACATCGGCCGGAATACCGGCTTCCTCCCACGCTTCTCTCACCATCGTCGCTGCGACGGTAGCGCCCGCGGCAATGCCTCCGCCGACCAGATTGTCGAGCATCCCAGGGTCGATGGCCTTGTCCGGGCTGCGGCGCGCGAGCCACATCGATGTCGGATCGCCGCGGACCAGGCCGTTGACATGCGCGGCGTAGGTCCGGATGCCAAAGAAGCGCGCGGCAGCGCGCTCGATCAGGCATAGCGGCGGGGCGCTTAAGTGTGTCGCAATCGCATAGCGTTCGCCGCGCCACGCGCTAAGACGACCTTCCGCGGCGAGGACGTCGACGACGCGATCGAGCGCGGCGGTGCGTGCCGCGCTGCTCTTGAGAGCGGCATTGAATGCGAGGTCCGATGTGATACCGGATGTGCGCCGGTGGAAAACGTCGGCGAAGCGCAGCAGCACTTCTGCGCGCTGGTGGTCGACCCAGCCAATGGCATCATTTTCGATCCGTAGCGGCAGGTAAATGCCGCGAGGCGCGGCGAGCTCTTGGCTAAGCCTCGCCAGGATCGCAGGTGCATGTACAATCGGGCCGATCTCCACGCGCGGATTGTATTCCCGCTCGCGCCCTTGCCAGCCGACGTTCTAGCCCTCTTCGATCTCGACCACACGCTGCTCAGCGGCGACTGCGACGAAGCTTGGGTCGAATTTCTGATCGAACGCGACGTGCTCGATCGGCAATCCTTCGAGCGCGAGAACCGCCGCATCGTTGACCGCTACCGGCGCGGCGAGGTCGGTGTCGTGGAATTCACCGAGTTCTACATCTCGACCCTGGCGCCGCATGCGTTGCCGCAGCTCGAGACCTGGCGCAGCGAATACCTGCAGCACAAGATCATGCCGATGATTTCCATCGCCGCGCGCGAGCTCGTC
>DATNNK010000071.1:0-4263 GCA_035601875.1 Casimicrobiaceae bacterium
CGGCGGCAATAGGTTCGCGCGGGTGCTGCGCGCAGAGTTAGCGATGACAGGCCGCGTCTATAACGTCCTGTTCCTGTGCACGCATAACTCGGCACGCAGCATCATGGCCGAGGTGATCATGAATGATCTTGGTCGCGGCAAGTTCAAGGGATACTCGGCGGGCAGCCACCCTGCGTCGGCGCCGAACCCTTTCGCACTGGAGACACTTCGACGATCGCATCTCCCTGCCGACGGGCTCTACAGCAAGAACTGGCAAGAATTCGCGAAGCCGGATGCACCGGTCATGGATTTCGTCGTCACCGTTTGCGATAACGCGGCCGGCGAAGTCTGCCCCGTATGGCCCGGGCAACCGATCAGTGCTCATTGGGGCGTCGAGGACCCTTCCTTGTTTCATGGAACCGACGAAGCAAAGCGTCGAGAATTTGCTAAGGTTGCCAACATACTCAGGCGCCGCATCGAGCTCTTCACCAGCTTGCCACTCGAAAAGCTCGATCGACTGAAGCTCGAAAAGGCCGTCAAGAACATCGGCAAGCAATGACACTTGCACGCCGGCTCGCCGCCGAAGCGCTCGGCACCGCGTTCCTGCTCGCCGTCGTGGTCGGCTCCGGCATCATGGGCGAGCGACTCGCTGCGGGCAACGCGGCCATTGCGCTGCTCGCCAATAGCATCGCAACGGGCTGCGGGCTGTGGGTACTGATCACCATTTTCGGCCCCATCTCCGGCGCTCACTTCAATCCGGCGGTTACCCTGGCGTTGGCGACCGCCGGAGAATTCGACTGGCGCGACGTAGTGCCTTATGTAGTGAGCCAAGTCGTCGCGGCCTTCGCTGGCGTGGCGGCGGCGCACATGATGTTCGAGCTACCGCTATTTACCGCATCGGAACACGTGCGCGCCGGGCCGAGTCAATGGCTCAGTGAAGGGGTTGCGACGACAGGGCTATTGCTGACGATTTTGCTCGGCGCTCGCGTGCAACCGAAGTGGGTGGGGGCGCTGGTCGCGCTCTACATCACCGGCGCCTACTGGTTCACGGCATCGACGTCGCTTGCCAATCCCGCGGTTACGTTAGCACGCGCGGCAACCAACACCTTCGCGGGCATACGTCCGGTCGACACGCCTGCTTTTGTTGTGGCGCAGCTCATCGCAGCGCTGCTCGCTATGCTCGTTGCACGCTGGTTCTATCGGACTCCCAGCCGCTCCGATTCCAACTAGATTTAGCGTGGGAATCTTCCCGACGCAAGTCGCTCAGGACTGCTATATTTGCCGCACTTATTGGGAAGAGTTCAGTAAGCGAGCGAGGTCCCGCTCGCTGCGGCGAGTGCAACGCGAGACCAGAAAGATGGTCTGGCTAGCGGCTCGCAACGTTAATCACCTCGCGACCGGTCAAGGAGCTCGCGCATGCACAAAGAAGTCATCGACACCGGCAATGCCCCGGCAGCAATCGGTCCGTACTCGCAGGCGATTCGCGCCGGAAACACGGTTTATCTCTCGGGCCAGCTCGGCCTTGATCCCGCGACTGGGAACCTGCGCGAAGGGATCGAGGCGCAGACTCGGCAGGTGCTCGACAATCTGCAGGCCGTGGCCGCGGCGGCGGGCGGATCGCTCGACGATATCGTCAAGCTGACGCTGCTGCTGGTCGATCTCGGCGACTTCGCCAAGGTCAATGAGATCATGGCCTCTCGCTTCAGCCAGCCGTACCCGGCACGCGCGACGTATCAGGTGGCGGCATTGCCGAAGGCGGGCAGGATCGAGGTCGAGGGCGTGCTCGTGCTCCAGTCGAAGTAGCACCCTCTAGCGTGGCGAGAAAAAAATCGGCGGCCAGCAAGGAGCCCAAGTCGGGCAGCAAGGAGTCCAAGTCGGAGGAGCCCAAGCCGGGCAACACGCTTGCCGACAAGCTGCAGCGTATCGGCGTGAGGCGGGAGCAGGATCTCGTGCTGCATCTGCCATTGCGCTACGAAGATCGCACCCATCTTTGCCCCTTAAGCGTTGTGAAAGCGGGTCAGGCATGGCAGGTCGAGGCCACCGTCGTTCATTGCGAGATCCAATATCGCGGCCGGCGCCAGCTCGTGTGCCTGATCGAGGAAGGTGACGCGCAACTGGTGCTGCGTTTTTTTCACTTCTATCCGAGCCAGCACAAAGCGCTCGCTCCGGGAAGGCGGGTGCGCGCCTTCGGTGACGTTCGCGAAAGTAACTTTGGCCTGGAAATGATTCATCCGGCATTCCAGATCATCGATATCGGAACACCGCTGCCGGACCGCCTGACACCGGTATATCCGACCACCGCGGGTCTGGCGCAGGACGCTCTGCGCAAGCTGGTGCGTCACGCGCTTGGACGCGATCCGGCGTATCTCGGTGAAACGCTTCCGCCGTGGACGCGCGAGCCCCGGCGGCTGTGGGGATTCGCGCAAGCCATCGCATACCTGCACGATCCGCCGACCGACGCGTCGCAGCAGGCGCTCGACGAGCGCGTGCATCCGGCGTGGACGCGGCTCAAGTTCGATGAGCTCCTCGCGCAGCAACTCTCGCTTAAAATGCATCGTCGCGCGCGTTCCAGGCGCAAGGCGCCGCGGATGCCGGGTAACGCTACGCTGACCAATGCTCTGCGCAAGCGCTTGTCGTTCGCATTGACGCGCGCGCAGCAGCGCGTCATCGCGGAAATTCGCCGCGACCTGGCGCGCAGCGAGCCGATGCAGCGCCTGCTGCAAGGCGATGTCGGGAGCGGCAAGACCGTCGTCGCCGCGCTGGCGGCGCTGCAGACCATCGAGTCGGGTTTCCAGGTCGCCTTCATGGCGCCCACCGAAATCCTCGCCGAGCAGCATTACCGCAAGCTTGCGGCGTGGCTCGACGGTTTGCCGGTCAATATTGCGTGGCTTTCCGGCGGGCTGCCGGCCAAGGAGCGCAAGAAGGCGCTGGCGGCGATTACCAGTGGGGAAGCGCAGCTCGCCATCGGCACTCACGCGCTTTTCCAGGACGTGGTGACGTTGCCGCGTCTGGGTCTCGCCATCGTCGACGAACAGCATCGCTTCGGTGTCGTGCAGCGTCTTGCGCTGCGCCAGAAGGGCATCGGCGACGCGCATCAACTGATGATGAGCGCGACACCGATTCCGCGCACGCTGGCGATGAGCTTCTACGCCGACCTCGATGTTTCGGTGATCGACGAAATGCCGCCGGGGCGCACGCCGGTCGCGACCAAGCTGGTGAGCCAGCGTCGACGCGCCGAAATCGTCGAGCGCGTACGGAGGGTTTGCGCCGAGAAGAGACAGGTGTACTGGGTGTGTCCTCTGATCGAGGAATCGGAAAAGCTGGAGCTGCAAACCGCTGTGGCGCTGCACACGGAACTGAGCGCCACCCTCACCCACCTCACCGTGGGGCTGTTGCACGGTCGCATGAAGCCGGACGACAAGGCGGCTACCATGGCCGCCTTCGTGCGCGGAGAAGTGGACGTACTGGTTGCGACGACGGTGATCGAAGTCGGCGTCGACGTTCCGAACGCATCGATGATGGTGATCGAGCATGCGGAGCGGTTTGGCCTGGCGCAGCTGCACCAGTTGCGCGGCCGCGTCGGGCGCGGCGCCGACGAAAGCGTGTGCGTGTTGCTTTTCGAAGAGCCGATGTCGGAAATGGCCAAGGCGCGGCTTAAGGTGATCTACGAGAACAGCGATGGGTTTGAGATCGCGCGACAGGATCTGCTGATTCGTGGTCCGGGCGAATTTCTCGGCGCGCGACAATCGGGCGTGCCGCTGCTGCGCTTCGCCGACCTCGAGCGCGACGTGAAGCTGATCGAACAGGCCCGCGACGCCGCCGACGAGCTGCTGCGCCGGGAGCCGGGTGCAGCACAGGCGCACCTGGAACGCTGGCTGGGCGGCAAGCAGGAATTCATCAAGGTATGAGCGCCGGCACCGACATCGGCGCATCGGGCTCGCTTTCGCGGGCGCGAGAATTGATGCGGCAGGGCGCGTTGGACGCTGCCGACGCGATGGTCAACGATGCGCTCACCCATGCGCCGCGCGACGCCGATGCTACGCCGATCGCTTTTGCACCAAGCATGCGCTCGGCACGCCGCCGCCCGCGACCTCGCATTTTGTCGGCGCCAAGCTCGACGGACCCGACCAGGTCCGCGCCTTCTTCGATCTGCTCCTCGGACTGGACGCTGACGCTACCGAACTTCACCCTCGGGCGTGACGACAAGCAAGGTCGTCGTTCCCGCAGAATCGTCGTTCCCGCAGGATCGTTGCGCTCGATCGAGGCCCGGCAGGCGTCCGAACG
>DATNNK010000072.1:0-7984 GCA_035601875.1 Casimicrobiaceae bacterium
ACTGCTCCATTTCGCAGCGAGGCCAATGTGCCACCGAGGGCGAGCAGGACCGGTATCGTCGACAGCGCCGCGGCAATGGTCTGAACATAGAAAAACTGCGTCAACGAGAGGAAGAGCGCGAGGCAGATCAAGAGCGTGCCGTCGCGCGTGTCGCGCGCCTCGATGAACTTGATGCCGACCAGCAGGTAAAGAAACTGGACGCAGGGATCGCGCGCCAGAAAATAGCCGAGCTCGGTGCGAATGCCGAGCGCCCCCGCGGCCGCTAACAGCGGCAGCAGCCAACGTCGATGCCCCGTCAGGGCGCGCCATCGTGGCGGCAGTGCGACGCGCGCAACGACCAGCGCGCCGCCGGCGACGGCATTCCAGGTCAGGATGTGACTCCAAAGCGGCCATTGCGCGGATACCAGCAATGCGCCGAGCCAGGCAACCTGGACAGGCGTAAGAGGGGGCGATGCCTGCCGGCGGATCATCGATCGTTCGCCGATGGAAACAGCGCCAGTGCGGTCAGCGCGGCGCGCCGGTGGGCCGCGCCTTGACCCGTTGGCAATACGGTGCCCGGAAGGTGCAATGAAAACGGACGCGCCGCGCGCTCCGCCGAGAGAATCCAGGCAGTGAACCTCGACAGCCCCGTTTCGGTGTCGACGCCCGCGGGCAATTCGAGCCAATGCAATTCCAGCATTCCTCCGCCGCCGGTTCCCTCGAATTGTTTGGAGTACCAGCCCGCGCCTCGCGCCACGGCCTTCCACGCAATGCGGTTTTGTGCGTCACCGCGCTCGTAGTCGCGAAGACCGGATAACTCGGTGTCAGCCAGCCGCGACGACCTGCCGACGTAGGACCCGTGATGACCGGGAGGCAAGGGTGGCGCCCCCGCTTCCGGCGCCGGGAAGACCGTCGCGGTCAACGGAAAATGAACGTAAGCCCAGGCGCGCCATATGCCGAGCGGGAAATCGGACGAGAGGCTTATCCGCCCCAGCCGCAGATGGCCGCGTTTCGGCGCCGGAATCGAAATGGCGATGGGCCGGGTCGCGCCGGGCGGCAGATCGACGCTGTTGGGCACTCCCTGCCGTGCTGCGACCGTAATGCCGATGCGCTGGCGCGAGCCGCTGGCGAGAGACAGGGTGAACTCCAGGTCTCCGCCGGCAAAAGCTTCGCCTGCGCCGAGAGGCGATACCGCAAGCCCGGCCAGGTTGCGAAACGTCGCCAGGAGCGCGGCTGCGACCATGCCTCCTGCCAGGAACGTCAGCGCATAACCGAGCGACAGCGCGTAGTTCATCGCCGTCAGCAGCATCGTCGCCAGCGTGGCCACCAGTGCTGCGCCGCGCGGCGTCGGCAGTATGTAGATGCGGCTGTGGCGAAGGACGACCCGCTCGAGGTCGCCCGGCGCGAGGCGCCAGAGGCGCTGACGCACGCGCTGTTTCCACGACCGTGTCTGCGTCTGCAAGCCCGCGATTCCAAGCGTGGTCAACGCGTCCTCCGACCTATGTCAGGAGTCGATCAGGGTTTCAGTGCAGGCCACTAAGGCAGCGCGACGGCGCGCAACAAGGCCTGCGCCTGCGGTCCGCCCGCGCGCGTGCTGCCCGCCAGGCGATGGCCGGCAACGGCGGGGAACACCGCCTGCACGTCTTCCGGCAGCACCATCGGCCGCCCATCGAGCAGCGCCCAGGCGCGAGCCGCGGCAACCAGCAACAGACCCGCTCGCGGCGAAAGTCCGCGATGCGCTCCGGGTGCCGGCACGCCACCCGACGCGGCGTTCGAAGTGCGTGACGCCGCCAGCAAGGCCTGAATGTAGTCGAGCAGCGCAGGTGCCACGTGCACCGCGGCCGCTTCGCGTTGCCACGCCATGAGGGTGGCTGCATCGGCGCACGGCTCGAGCTCGGGGATGCGTGCGCGGCGGTCACCCGAAATCAGCAGCTCGCGCTCGGCCGCCGCGTCCGGATAACCGAGCTCGATCGACATCAGGAATCGATCGAGCTGCGACTCGGGCAGCGGATAGGCACCGATCTGCTCGGTTGGATTCTGGGTTGCGATGACAAAAAAGGGCTCGGGCAGCGGCCGGGTCACGCCATCGATCGAAACCTGGCGCTCCTCCATGGCTTCGAGCAGCGCGCTTTGCGTCTTGGGCGGTGCGCGATTGATTTCGTCGGCCAGCACGATCGAATGAAAAATGGGTCCGGAATGAAATCGGAACTCGTGGGTTTCCGGGTCGAAGATCGACACGCCGAGCACGTCGGCCGGCAAGAGATCGCTTGTGAATTGCACGCGCGCGTAGTGCAGTCCCAAAGTGCCGGCGAGCGCCTGCGCCAGGGTCGACTTGCCTACGCCGGGAATGTCCTCGATCAGCAAATGGCCGCGCGCCAGCATGCAGGCAAGTGCGAGTCTCAACGGCGTCGATTTGCCCACCACGATGCGGCCGAGCTCGGCGAGCACGGTCGCCAATCGGTCGGACAGCGGAACGGCCAGACTCTCGGCGGGACGAACGGTCATGGCAATGAGCGCAGCAAGAAAGATGCCACTATAGCAGCCAGGGCTCCTAGTCACCTTTCCGGCTGTCGGGATACACTTGCTGCATCGCCAGGCAAGCCAAGAGCAACCCTCGATTCGGCCTCGTTGGCACTCGCGCCGTCACTTCAGCTCATTTCACCATTACCGTGCCCATCGCGTACATCACGCATCCGACGTGTCGCCTGCACGACATGGGTCCGTACCATCCGGAGTGCCCGCAACGTCTCGATGCGATCCGCGATCACCTGATCAGTGCCGGGCTCGACGGAGTGGTCGCGCATTACGATGCGCCGGCGGCAACGCGGGAGCAGCTCGAGCGCGTTCACGCCGGACGGTACATCGACGAGGTGGAGGCGGCGAGCCCGCGATCGGGCATTCATTATCTCGATCCCGATACCGCACTCAATCCCGATTCGCTTGAGGCGGCGCGACATGCGGCAGGCGCGGTGGTGCTGGGCACCGACCTGGTGATGAGCGGCGAATGCAGCGCCGCGTTCTGTGCGGTTAGACCTCCGGGTCATCACGCAACGCGCGAACGGGCGATGGGCTTTTGTCTGTTCAACAACATCGCAGTCGGTGTCGCGCACGCGCTCGCCAGACACCGACTGACACGGGCGGCGGTGATCGACTTCGACGTTCATCACGGCAACGGCACCGAAGATATTTTCGCGGGCAAAGCCGACGTCATCATGGTCGGCACCTTTCAGTATCCGCTGTATCCGTATTCGGGGGTCGAGCCCCTTGGCGCAAACATGCACAACGTTCCCTTATCGCCGGGCAGCGGAAGCGACGAGTTTCGCGCGGCGATCACCGAGCGCTGCCTGCCGGCTCTGGAAGCACACCGGCCGGAAATCCTGTTCGTCTCCGCCGGGTTCGATGCGCATCGCGAGGATCCGCTGGCCAACCTCAAGCTCGCCGACGCGGACTTCGCCTGGGTGACTTCGGAAATCGTTGCCGTGGCGGCGCGTCACGCACAAGGGCGCATCGTGTCGTCGCTCGAAGGCGGCTACGCGCTACCCGCGCTGGGGCGAAGTGCGATCGCGCATCTGCGTGGGCTTGCGGCAGCCTAGTTTGCATTTGGTCTGCACTTAGTTTGCATTGATGCCCGTGGCCCGATGATCCAACGCAGACAGTTCCTAAGCGCATGCGCGGCCATTGCCGGTGCATCCGGCGTAGGGGCCATGAACGGCGAGTGGACGTCCGCGACACCGCGACTCTATTCGCGCTCGCGTCTGATCGATCATTTCGGCGAGCCGATCAAGGTTGCCGGATTGGCCACCAGGACCAATTACGTTTTCCAGTATCCGTTCGCAGGCACGCCGTGTTTCCTGCTCAATCTCGGCCGGCCGCTGGCCGGGGCGGACAAATTACTCCGCGCCGATGGCGCGCCGTACGCATGGAGCGGCGGCGTCGGCCGCCAGCGCTCGATCGTTGCCTATTCGGCGATCTGCGCCCACAAGCTCGCCTACCCGACGCGCGAGGTGAGCTTTATCCGCTACCAGCCGGAACGCTCTCCAACTTCCGACGGCAACGTGATTCATTGCTGCGCCGATCACAGCGTGTACGATCCTTCCGCTGGCGCTCGCGTGTTGAGCGGCCCCGCTCCGCAGCCGCTGGCGGCGATCCTTCTCGATTATGACGCGGAGCACGACGAGCTCGCCGCACTGGGAACCGTGGGTGCCGAGCAATTCGATGCGTTCTTCACCAAGTACGACTTCAAGCTGACGCTGGAATATGGCCAGGGACGAGCGCACGCGCCGGTAGGCGCCACGACCGTGGTCCGCGAAATGACGCAGTACTGCCGGCAAACAGTGCAATGCTGAGGGTTCGATGCGGGAAGCGGCTCGCCGCCGATTCCAGCACTTACTCCGACGGCATGCGCACGTAACGAGGCTGCGCTTCGACCCGCGCCAGCCAGGCGGTGACCGCGGGAAAACGGGCAAGGTCGAACCCGCCTTCTCCGGCGACGTGGGTGTAACCGTAAAGCGCGATGTCGGCAACGGTGTAGCGCCCCGCTGCCAAGAATGGTTCGTCGCCAAGTTGGCTCTCCATCACCGCCAGCGCGCGATAACCGCCGTCGCTTTTGCTTTCCGCCAATGCGCGCTGTGACGCCGGATCCGGATGAAACCGGCGCAGGTTGCGGGCGACCGCGATATAGGGCTCGTGGCTGTATTGCTCGAAAAACAGCCATTGCAGCACCCGCGCGCGCTGCAGCCGATCGCGCGGCAGCAGCGGCGTGTCGTCGGCGAGATAGCAAAGAATGGCGTTGGATTCGGGCAGGAAGACGCCGGGCTCGATTTCCAGCACCGGCACTTTGCCGTTGGGATTCTTCGCCAGGAAATCGGGCGTGCGTGTCTGGCCGTGCACGCTGTCGATCTCGTTCCACTGGTAGGGAAGCGCCAGCGCCTCGAGCGCCATGCGCACCTTGTGGCAGTTACCCGACGCCGACGTTCCGTAAACCCTGAACATTGCGCTCTCCTTGATGAGCGGCCAGGCGCGCGCCCGCGCATGGCCCAAACTGCACTACAATCGGCGGTCGCTTTCGGTCGCCATCGAACCGCGCGCAGCGCACGCAAGCATGTTACCGCTCTCCACCCATACTTCCGCCGTCGTCGAAGTTCGCGAGCTGCGCAAATCCTTCAAACACGTGGATGCCGTGCGGGGCATCAGTTTCGACGTTCATCGCGGCACGACCACTGCCTTGCTGGGAGGTAATGGCGCCGGCAAAACGACGACGCTTTCGATGCTGCTCGGCGTTCTCACACCGACCGCGGGCTCGATTCGCATTCTCGGCGAGAACATGCTGCGACATCCGTATCGCGTTCTGCCGCGCATCAATTTTACCTCGCCCTACGTCGACTTGCCCAAGCGCCTCACCGTTGGTGAAAACCTTCGCGTTTATGCGCGGCTCTACGGCGTAGCCCGGCCCCAAGCGCGCATCGACGAACTGGCGGCGGAGCTCGACTTGAGCGATCTGGTTCCGCGACCCTACGGCGATCTATCGGCGGGCCAGCGGACCCGGGTGAGCCTTGCCAAGGCGTTGCTCAATAGCCCCGAAGTGTTGCTGCTCGACGAGCCTACCGCGTCGCTCGATCCGGACGTCGGTGACCGGATGCGCACGCTGCTCGAGCAATACCAGAAACGCTCCGGCTGCACCATGCTGCTTGCATCGCACAACATGGGTGAGGTCGAGCGCATGTGCAACGAAGTGATCATGTTGCGTGCCGGTCTCGTCGTCGATCAGGGCTCGCCTCTGGCGCTCCTCGAGCGTTACGGGCGGCAGAACATGGACGACGTCTTCCTCGACATCGCGCGCGATCGGGTGAACCCCGACCACGGCGCCAGCGCCAACGGCCACGGCGAAGGGATCGTTTCGTGAAGGCGCTGCTGGTCGAGGCCGCGGCTTCCAGCAATCGCATCCGGGCGATGATCGAGCGCCATGCGTACCTGTTGCTCAAGTCGTGGCCGCGCCTGGTGTCGATGGCGTACTACCCGACCGTCACCATGATCATGTGGGCGTTTGTGACCGTCTACCTGCGCCCGACCAGCAATTTCCTGGCCGACGCACCGGGGCTGTTCATCGGCGCGGTGCTGCTGTGGGACATTCTGTTCCGCGGCCAGCTCGGCGTGTCGCTGACGTTTTTCGAGGAGATGTATTCCCGCAACCTCGGCAACCTGTTCGTCAGTCCCTTGCGCGCGTGGGAAATGATCGTCGGGCAATTGGTGATGAGCATCATCCGAACCTTGATTGGCGTCGGCGCCGCGTGCCTCTTCGCCTGGCTCCTGTTCGGGTTTTCGATTTTCTCGCTGGGCTTTCCGCTGATTGCTTTTTTTGTGAACCTCATCATCTGCGGCTGGGCGATCGGACTCGCCGTCTCGGGCATGGTGCTGCGCTGGGGCCTCGGCGCGGAAGAGCTCGCGTGGGCGGCGATCTTTCTGCTGGCGCCGGTATCCGGTGTCTATTATCCGATCGCCGTGCTGCCCGGCTGGCTGCAGACGATCGCGCATATAGTGCCCACCAGCTACGTTTTCGAGGGCATGCGCTTCGTATTGCTCGACCACCAATTTCGCGCCGAGCTTTTCTGGAGGGCGCTGGCGATCAACGTGCTGTACATGTTCGCCGGCGTGAATCTGTATTTGTTGGCGATCGGCTACGCGCGCCGGCATGGCATGCTGATGCAGATGGGCGAATAGCGCCGACCGGCATCGTAAGTCGATCCGATCAGGCAGCCGTCTGTCCCGGTCAGGGCGGATCCAGAAGTATCGCCACCGCAACTTTTCTTTCCTCGGCGGCGAGAATATTGAAGGTCCGGCACGCAGCCGGCGTGTCCATCACATCCAGACCGATGCGCGCCTCGGTGAGCGCGCGCGTCAGGCGCGGCGACGGAAAGCGTTGTCTCGCACCGGTGCCGAGCAATACGATTTCCGGCTGCAGCTCCGCGACCGCGGCAAAGTCCGCGTCGGTGAGCGCGTCGAATCCGGCGGGGCACCAGCCGGTAAGAATCCGTTCCGGAGTGACCACCACATTTTCGCGATAGACGACGATACCGAGGCGCACGTAGTCGTCCCCGTAGCCCGTGAAAACATTGCCCGCGCCGGTGCTGAGATGAAACTTCATGTGCGCTTCATGCGAAGTTCAGTTGAAAGCAAGAGCCCCGGGCCACGTTTTGTGCGTTGCGGTAAGTGCATAAGTCCGTTAGGATTATAACTTCAGCCGCTTCTACGTCGCTCGGACGGTTCCGGGCGCTTACGCAGGAAGACCCGCCGCATGTCCCCGTTCTCCCCCGATCCCGTGCAGTTCCCGCGCATCGAGCGCCTGCCGCCGTACGTTTTCAACATCACCGCCGAGCTCAAGATGGCAGCGCGCCGGCGCGGCGAAGACATCATCGACTTCGGCATGGGCAATCCCGACGGGCCGACGCCGGCACACATCGTCGCCAAGCTGGTCGAGACCGTGCAGCGGGGGGACACGCATGGCTACTCGGTGTCGCGCGGCATACCGCGCCTGCGCCGAGCGATCTGCCAGTGGTATCAGCGGCGCTACGGCGTCGAGTTCGATCCGGAGACCGAGGCGATCGTCACCATCGGCTCCAAGGAGGGCATCGCGCATCTGACGCTGGCCACTCTCGGCCGCGGCGACACCGTGCTGGTGCCCAATCCCAGTTATCCGATCCATATCTACGGACCGGTGATCGCCGGCGCGGATATTCGTCAGGTGCCGCTGACGCCGAACGTCGACTTCTTCGCCGAGCTCGAGCACACCATCAAAATGAGCTTTCCGAAGCCGAAGATGCTCATCATCAATTTTCCGGCCAACCCGACCGCGCAATGCGTCGAGCTGCCCTTTTTCGAGAAGATCATCGCGCTCGCCAAAGAGCACGGCATCTACGTGGTGCACGATCTGGCCTATGCCGACATATGCTTCGATGGCTGGAAGGCGCCGTCGATCATGCAGGTTCCTGGTGCGCGCGACGTCGCAGTC
>DATNNK010000073.1:0-3999 GCA_035601875.1 Casimicrobiaceae bacterium
CGCTTTGTCACCCGCAAGGCGCTGGCGCTGGGACTTAAACCCATCGTGGTCGTCAACAAGGTGGATCGCCCCGGCGCGCGTTCGCAATGGGTCGTCAACCAGACCTTCGAGCTGTTCGACAAGCTCGGGGCGAGCGAGGACCAGCTCGACTTCCCGGTCGTCTACGCCTCGGCGCTGCACGGCTACGCATCGCTCGATCCGATGACCCAGGGCACCGATATGCGGCCGCTGTTCGAGACGATACTGGCGCGGATCCCGGCGCCGGGCGGCGATCCTGAGGGACCGCTACAGCTGCAGATCAGCGCGCTCGATTACTCCAGCTACATCGGTCGGCTCGGTATCGGCCGCATCCGCCGCGGCCGGCTGGCGCCGGGGCAGGAAGTGATGGTCCTTCACGGCAGCGAGGCGGGGACGCGGTCCAAAATCGGACAGCTGCTTGGTTTTTCCGGACTGGAGCGCGTGCCGATCGAGTCGGCCTCGGTGGGCGACATCGTGCTCGTTACCGGCGTCGATGACTTGAGCATCGGCACCACGATCACGGCGGTCGACGTGCCTGAGGCGCTGCCGATGATCTCCGTCGACGAGCCGACGCTGTCGATGCAATTCCAGGTCAACACGTCGCCCTTGGCGGGCAGGGAAGGCAAATATGTCACCAGCCGGAACCTCCGCGAACGGTTGGCCAAGGAGCTGTTGACGAATGTAGCGCTGCGGGTCGAGGACACCAGCGACACCGATGTGTTCGTCGTGTTCGGGCGCGGTGAGCTTCACCTCACGATCCTGCTCGAGAACATGCGGCGCGAAGGTTACGAAATGGCGGTGTCGCGTCCTCGCGTTGTCGTCCGCCAGATCGACGGCGTACAGTGCGAGCCCTTCGAGCAACTCTCGGTCGACGTCGAAGACGCGCATCAAGGCGCGGTGATGGAATCGCTCGGCGTGCGCCGTGGCGACCTCGTGCACATGGAATCCGATAGCCGGGGGCGCACGCGGCTCGAATATCGAATCCCCGCCCGTGGCCTCATCGGTTTTCAGGGCGAGTTCATGAACCTCACCCGCGGCACCGGGCTCGCGAGCCACGTGTTCGACGGCTTTTCACCGCTGTCGGGCGACATTCCCGAGCGGCGCAACGGTGTGCTGATCTCCGCCGAGGGCGGCGAGGCGGTGGCCTACGCGCTCTGGAAGCTGCAGGAGCGGGGACGCATGTTCGTGTCGCCCGGCGACAAGCTCTACGAGGGCATGGTCATCGGGATTCACAGTCGCGACAACGATCTGGTCGTCAATCCGATCAAGGGCAAGCAGCTCACCAACGTGCGTGCGTCCGGCAAGGACGAAGCCATCGCGCTTACGCCGCCGATCCAGCTCACGCTCGAATACGCGGTTGAATTCATTGCCGACGACGAACTGGTGGAGATCACGCCCAAATGCATCCGTATCCGGAAGCGTCATCTCATCGCCCATGAACGAAAGCGGGCGAGCCGCGAGGCTGCCTGAGAATCTGCTGCGAGAGCGCCGCGGATGGCGTCAGCGAGGCTGCCAGTCCGGGCCCAGCCACGCCAGATTGCCGTTCACGTAGAAGGCGAGAAGACCGAGAATCATCGACATCAGTCCGCAAAACATCTGCAGCGCGGAGACCGTCAGCTCGCGCTGGCGATCGACGACGATTGCGTTGGCGGGAGCGGCGGGATCGTATCGGATGCTCACCGTCTGCCCGGTGTCATCGGGCAGCGGGTCGATCCGGATCGGTGTCGTCGCAGTGTCTCCGACTGAACTGATCTGCGTCGTCGAGGGCCGCATCGAATAGGCTCCCGGCACCTGAAACACGTGTCCCTCGACGGTATACGCGACCACGGGACGGTAATGGCGGTTGATAGCAGGATTTGTCTCCG
This sequence comes from Casimicrobiaceae bacterium, assembly GCA_035601875.1. Lineage (GTDB taxonomy): Bacteria > Pseudomonadota > Gammaproteobacteria > Burkholderiales > Casimicrobiaceae > PALSA-1003. The sequence goes on from DATNNK010000073.1 coordinate 1,884, forward strand.
CAGCATCCGCTGACGCGCTTACCGTGCCCTGACCTTCGGCGGCGGAGAGGGTCTCGATCGAGACGATGGTGCCTACCGCCCGTCCGCGCCAGCGCGTTCGCTGGAAGAGATACCGAATCAGGCTGAGGATCAGCAGCGCACCCACGCCGAAGAAAATGCAACCGGCAACGAAGGGGACCGTGGCGCCGTCCATCAGTCTTCGGTGTCTTTCATCTGGCTGCTTGCCGTCGCTACAATACTCGCGTCGTCAACGACCGTAAACGCGGTCCGGAACCGTTGCACGCACCTCGCCTGCCAGAAGTCCTTCGCAAATCATGTCAAGTTCGCTTTCACTCGCTGACGCGAGCCGCTACGCGCGGATCGCGCTGGCCAACATCGAGCGCGAGTTTCCGGCCAAGCTCGATCACGTGATCGGCGACGCCGCGGACCTGGCTTCGCCGCGCGCCCTGCATCCCGCGTTCTTCGGCAGTTTCGATTGGCATTCGTGCGTGCACGCGCACTGGTTGCTGGCGCGCCTGATCAAGCTTTATCCGGATCTGCCGGAGGCGGCTGGCATTCGCACTTTGTTCGATGCGCGTTTCGCGCCCGTGAATATCGACGCGGAGCGCGCCTACCTCGACCGGCCGGAAAGCCGTTCGTTCGAGCGTACCTATGGGTGGGCGTGGCTTTTGAAGCTGGCCGAGGAGCTTGCCTGCTGGAGCGATACCGACGGGCACCGATGGTCACGCGACTTGGTGCCGCTGGCATCCGCGATCGTGCAGCGCTACCTTGCATATCTGCCGGATGCAACATATCCGATCCGCCACGGCGTGCACTCGAACAGCGCCTTCGGGCTGGCCTTCGCGCTCGACTTTGCGCGTGCCTGCGACGTCGGTACGCTGACCGACTTGTGCTTGGTGAAGGCACGCCAATGGTATCTCCCTGATCGCGACGCGGCGGCGCAGTGGGAACCCTACGGCGCGGATTTCCTGTCTCCATGCCTTATCGAGGCCGATTTGATGCGTCGTGTGCTCGACGCGGATGCCTTCGCGTTGTGGCTTGACGGCTTTCTGCCGGACATCGAACGGCGTGAGCCGGCGACCTTGTTCACACCGGCAATCGTCAGCGATCGCACCGACCCGTATATCGTGCATCTCGATGGTCTCAATCTGTCACGCGCGTGGTGTTGGCGCGCCATCGAATCGGCGCTTCCGGCGGGTGACGCGCGTGCCTGCGTCGCCGCGGCGGCGGCAAGCGAGCATTTGAGCGCCGGCCTTGAAGGCATCGGCAGTGGCGAGTATGTGGGCGATCATTGGCTTGCCACTTTTGCAGTCCTTGCATTGACAACGTAGACTTCCCGAGTGGATTCCAGCTTCTTTTTGGCGGCGCTTGCCGTCGCCATTGCGATGCTCGCGGTTTTTCTGGCGGTTGTCCTGCTGCGCCTTGCGGCGCTCGCGCGGAACCCGGGCGACGGCGCTGACACCAGGACGCAGCTGGAGACGATCCGGCTTCAGAACGAGCGCCTGGAGCGCGAGCTTCGAACCGAGCTTGCCAACGCCCGCGCCGAGACGACGCAAAATGCAAAGAGTGCACGCAACGAGCTGGCGAGCAATCTTGCGCAGTTCATGCAGACGCTTCAGAACCAGCTGGCGAGCATCGCCAGCCTCCAGAACGACAGGCTTTCCACACTCACCCAGAGCAACGAGCAGCGCCTTGAGGCGGTCCGCGCGACGGTCGAGGGCAGGCTGGAGCTGTTGCGGACCGACAATGCACAGAAGCTGGAGCAGATGCGCACTACCGTCGACGAAAAGCTGCACGCAACACTCGAACTGCGTCTGGGCGAATCGTTCAAGATGGTGTCGGATCGTCTCGAGCAGGTGCACAAGGGCCTGGGGGAGATGCAGTCGCTCGCGACCGGCGTGGGCGATCTCAAGAAAGTGTTGACCAACGTCAAGTCCCGGGGAGGTTGGGGCGAGGTGCAGCTCGGCGCGCTGCTCGATGAAATGCTTTCGCCGGGTCAATATGCAAAGAACGTCGTAACTCGGCCGGGAAGGAAGGAAAGCGTGGAATACGCGATCAAGTTTCCCGGGCGCAGCGAGGACGGCACGCCCTGCTGGTTGCCGATCGACTGCAAGTT
>DATNNK010000074.1:0-2424 GCA_035601875.1 Casimicrobiaceae bacterium
CGCCCAAGTACGGCGCGGACGGCATGCCGCACGGATGGGTCGACAACCCGCTCGTGTTTGTCGCCATCGGCGAGGACGGCATCGTTAGCATCGTTTGCCATCGCTCGGAGATGGGCCAGGGCGTGCGCACCGGCATGCCGATGATCGTCGCCGACGAGCTCGAGGCCGACTGGTCGCGCGTGCGTGTCATACAGGCTCCGGGCGACGAAGTGCGCTACGGCAACCAGGACACCGACGGCTCGCGCAGCACGCGCCACTTCTTCATGCCCATGCGCCGCTGTGGCGCGGCCGCGCGCCAGATGCTGGAAGCGGCGGCCGCCGCACGCTGGAAGGTACCGGTCGGTGAAGTGCAGGCGAAGAACGGCGAGGTGGTGCATGGTTCCAGCGGCCGGCGTCTCGGCTACGGAGCGCTCGCCAAGGCGGCGGCGAGCATGCCGCTCCCTGCGTCGGACACAATTCGGCTCAAGGACCCATCGCAGTTTCGCTACATCGGCAATGGCAAGCTGAAGCTCCTCGACGCACAGGACATCGTTACCGGCAAGGCACAGTACGGCATGGATACGCGTGTCGCCGGCATGCTTTACGCAGTCGTGGCGCGGCCACAGGTGTACGGCGGCAAGGTCACAAGCTACGACGCCGCCGCGGCGCTCAAGGTGCCAGGCGTGATGCGCGTCGTCCAAATCGAGCCCACTCCGGGACCGCCGCAGTTCAATCCGCTCGGCGGCGTTGCGGTGATCGCCCGCAATACCTGGGCGGCAATGCAGGGGCGCAAGGCGCTGAAGATCGTTTGGGACGATGGCCCGAATGCCAGCTACGACTCCGTTGCCTACAGGGCGACGCTCGAGGAGGCCGCACGCAAGCCGGGCAAGGTCGTTCGCAACGACGGGGACTTCGCGACGGCAGCGGCCGCTGCAGCGAAACGCCTCACGGCCGAATATTATCTTCCGCACCTGGCACATGCGTCGATGGAACCTCCTGCTGCAAGCGCTCGAATTACGCAGGGCAAGTGCGAGGTGTGGGGTTGCTTCCAGTCACCCCAGGCCGCGCGCGACCTGGTCGCCAAACGGCTCGACTTGCCGGTCGAAAACGTCACCGTGCACGTCACGTTGCTCGGCGGCGGATTTGGTCGCAAGTCCAAGCCCGATTACGGCATCGAGGCGGCGGTGCTGTCCAAGGCGATGGACGGCAAGCCGGTCAAGGTCGTCTGGACGCGCGACGATGATCTGCATAACGACTATTTCCACACCGTATCCGTCGAGCATCTCGAAGCGGGGGTCGATGCACAAGGAAAACCGGTGGCGTGGCTGCACCGCACCGTAGCGCCGACGATCGTGTCCACCTTCGATGCCGGCGCCAAGCAGGAGGCGAATTGGGAGCTCGGCATGGGTGTCATCAACGTGCCCTTTGCCATTCCCAACATCCGCATCGAGAATCCGGAAGCGATCGCTCATACGCGGATCGGCTGGTTCCGCTCGGTATCGAATGTTCCGCATGCATTCGCGGTGCAGTCGTTCGTCGCCGAGCTTGCCGCGGCGGCGGGGCGCGACCCGAAGGACTTTCTGCTCGAGGTAATCGGCCCCGCGCGGGTGGTGTCGCCACAGATGCTGGGCGATACGTGGAACCATGGCGAATCGCCGGAGCGCTATCCTGTCGATACCGGCCGCTTGCGGCGCGTCGCCGAGCTTGCCGCAAAGGAAGCGGGCTGGGGCAGATCGCTAGCCAAGGGCAGCGGACTCGGCATCGCCGCGCACTACAGCTTCGTGAGCTACGTCGCTGCCGTCGTGGAGGTCGCGGTTGACGCCAAGGGCGAGTTGACGATTCCACGCGTGGATATCGCGATCGACTGCGGCGCGACTGTCAACCCAGAAAGGGTGACTGCGCAGATGCAAGGCGCCTGCGTCATGGGTGTGAGCGCGGCGACGCTGGGCGAGATCACCTTCAAGAATGGCCGTGCGCAGCAAGACAATTTCAACGCCTACGAGGTAACGCGCATGTCCGCGGCGCCTCGCGAGATTCGTGTTCACATCGTGCCCGGCGACTACAGCAAGCCGCTAGGCGGCGTCGGCGAGCCGGGTATGCCGCCGGTTCTGCCAGCGCTGTGCAATGCGATCTTTGTGGCAACAGGCAAGCGCATACGACAGTTGCCGATTCGCGATCAGCTGAAAGCGTAGTCGTTTATCTCAGTGCCCTTCCACGGCGAACAGGATATTTGCGAACTCCTGTGCGGCTGAGTCAACGGACAAATCATCCGGGTCAACTGCGGCTACGCTTGAGCGGGATCGTGTTGCGACAAACTCACCAGACAGCGAACAAAGGATATCCATAATGCGAAGCACGAGAGAGACGAAGCACACGAGAGGCTTGGAGTGCTTGTGAGTCTCCCGGACAATGCAAATGAGGTACGGCGCTCCTTTGTCGAATTAG
>DATNNK010000075.1:0-3188 GCA_035601875.1 Casimicrobiaceae bacterium
AGTGCGCAGCATGGTCCCGAAAAGCCAACGTGGATGCGTCAACCCGTCCCATGCGAGACGCAAGCTGGGCCGGAGCGGCGTCGAAAATCCCGTTCTGATGTTGTTCTCGCGGTTGCCTGCGACCTGCGAATCGACCGTGACCACAAGGGTTTCAAAACCGGCCCGCGCGACGCGATCGATCAGCGCCGTGATGTCCGGCACATCGCCCGGGAGGTACGCTTGAAACCACGCCGTCTTGCTCTCCTTCGCGACGTCTTCCAAACGGATCAACGACGATGAGCTCATGATCAGCGGGATATTCGCCGCCTCCGCGGCGGCCGCCAGAACAATGTCGCCGCGGTACGCGTACAGCGCGCTGATGCCGAGCGGCGAGATGCCGAATGGTGTCGCATACTTTTTTCCAAAGAGGGTTGTCTGCTGCGAGCGTTTCGACACATCGACCAGCATTCGCGGAAGAAAGCCATACTCCGCGAACGCGGCACGGTTGTCGTGCAGCGACCAGTCGGTCTCGACCGCGCCGGCGACGTAGCCGAAGATGGGTCGAGGCAGGCGCCTGCGTGCCGCGCTCTCGAAGTCATCCAGGCTCAGCACATCCTGCAGCTGTTTTGCGGCCCAGCCGTCCATCGTTTTCGCTAGCCTGATAAGTGCTGTTGGCCGCAACCGAAGTGCGGCATGGGATTATACAAATACTACAGAACGGGTTGGTCCCGCGCGCGTCAATGTTGCCGGACCGCGCTTACGACTAACCGGTATGCGTGTCAGCGCTTCCCGCTTTTCTCAGCCACTTGACAGCTTTTGGATTCGCGCTCACACTTAACCTTATGGTTAACTATTCGGCCGGCCGGCTCGACACGGTTTTCGGCGCCCTCGCCGATCCCACGCGCCGTGCTGTGCTCGCCAGGCTCAAGCGCGGCGAACGTTCGATCGGCGAGCTCGCGGAGCCGTTCGCGATGTCGCTGCCGGGATTCATCAAGCATCTCCGTATTCTGGAAGATGCAGGGCTCATCGTGCGTAGCAAGACCGGCCGCGTGGTGAGCTGTCAACTCAAGGGCGGTGCGCTGAAAGCTGCGATGGATTGGCTGGAGCGCCACGAAGAATTCTGGAACACGCGCCTCGACCGCCTGGACGCGTTTCTGGAGAACAAGGAGAACCAAGCATGGCAATCGCAATCGACGAAAAAACCCGTCTCCAAGTCCGTCGCGTCTACCAGGCCCCCGTCGCCGCCGTCTACACGGCGTGGACGGACCCGGGACAAGTGAAACACTGGATGGGGCCGAGCGACGATTTCGGCGAAGCGGAGGTCACCTCGGACGTCCGCGTCGGCGGCCGTTATCGAATCGTGATGCACGCTCCGAGTGGCGAGATTCACCGCGTCGGCGGCATGTATCGGGAAATCGTGCCCAACAAGAAGCTCGTCTACACCTGGGCGTGGGAAAGCACGCCGGAACGCGAGTCTCTGGTCACGGTCGAATTCAAACCTTCGGGCGGCGGGACCGAGCTCGTGCTGACCCATGAGCGGTTCGCCGATTCGGAGGCGCGCGACAAGCATCAGCATGGCTGGAACGGGTGCATGGAACGCCTCGGCCGCTATCTTTCGCGCTAACTGCTTTTTCCAACTGAACTGGAGACAAATAAATGGCTAATCCCTTCGTACACGTAGAGCTCAACACGAACGACGTCGGCAAGGCGAAGGGCTTCTACAGCAAGCTGTTCGACTGGAAGATGGAAGACATGAAGATGGACTGGGGCACCTACACCATCATCAGCGTGGGCGAAGGCACCGGCGGCGGGCTGATGCAAAATCCGATCCCGAACGCGCCCTCATTCTGGCTCTCGTATGTCCTGGTGGACGACATCGAAGCGGCGACGAAAAAGGCAAAATCGCTGGGCGCCACGGTGTGCAAGGAAGTTACAGAAGTGCCCGACATGGGCTGGCTTTCGATTATCTCGGACCCTACCGGCGCAATGCTCGGATTGTGGAAGGCGAAGGCCAGGGCGAAGTAGTAAGCGAAGTACGCCGCCTCGCTTTAGCGGTCACAAGCAAAGCGCCCGGCGGTTTTACAGGGCGTGGTGCGGCCGGCGATGCTATCCGGCCGACGCGGTGGTACTCTCCCGAAACGACAGGCGGCGGCGGCGATCGCGACCTTGCGAATCGCCGCCGGTCCGCAAAAATCAACGATGGCGCGTACGCGCCAAGGAGAGACCCGCATGAAATCGATTTCCCGTCGCCAATTCCTGACGACTGCCTCTGCCGGAACACTTGCACTGACCGCAACGTTCGCCAAGCCGGCGCGCGCCCAGTCGGAAATCACGATGCGGATTTCCTCGTCGATGAGTGCCGATCAAAACGCGGCGCACTACATCTGGTACGAACGCTTTGCGGCTAACGTGAAGAGCACCCTGGGAGAGCGCGTCAAGCTCGGCTATTTCCCGGACAGCCAGTTGGGCAAGGAAGCGGACATCGTTCAGCAGGTCAAGGTCGGCTCGGTCGACATGATGATCACGGGCTCGTCGATCTGGGCCACGGTGGCTGCGGAATTCGGCATGCTGGATCTCGGCTACGTCTTCGACAGCTATCCGCACGCCTTCAAGGCGCTCGACGGCGGCGTCGGCGTGCAGCTCGGAAAGATCCTTGCCGACCGCACCGGTTGCACCGTCCTCGGCTGGGCGTCGCACTTCGGCCCGCGCAGCGTGTACACCCGCAACCCGGTCAAGTCGCTCGCCGAACTCAAGGGTGTCAAATTGCGCGTGTTGCCGGCGCCCGCGTTCATCGAGACCTTCAAGATCATGGGCGCGATCCCGACACCGATCCCCATCAACGAGCTCTATACCGCGCTGCAGACCGGCGTGGTCGACGGCTTCGAGCACGATACCGCCAGCGTGCTGCAGTACCGGTTCGCGGAAATCATCAAGAATTGCTGGCTCACCGAGCACCTGTTCAGCCCGATGGTCTGCGTCATCGGCAAGCGCGGCATGGACAAGGTTCCGACCGACATCCGGCCCGCTTTCCTCAAGGCTGCAACCGACGCCACCACCTACGAGCGCGTGATCGCAGCCGAGAAGGGCAGGTCCGCGACCGAGGACCTGAAAAAGCTGGGCGTCACCTTCACCCCGATGGCAAAGTCGGAACGAGAGCAGGTGCGCAAGGAAATGGAAGCCAAGGTATGGGCTTCCTTCATCAAGGAATA
>DATNNK010000076.1:0-6085 GCA_035601875.1 Casimicrobiaceae bacterium
AGGGCAATCCCTATGTGTTTCGCACGTCGTTTACGCAAACCACCGCCATGCCCAAGCTCGCGCGCTACATCAAGGACACCGTCAAGGCCAAGACCGTCGCGATCGTCTGGGTGAATAACGACTTCGGCAAGGGCGGGCGCGATGCCATGACCAAGGTGCTCGAGGCGCAAGGCATCAAGGTCGCGGCGGACGTCTCGACCGACCCGGGTCAGGTCGACTTCAGCGCGGCGGTGCTCAAGGTCAAGCAGACGAATGCCGACGCGGCATTCGTCTACACCAATGAAGAGGAATCGGCCCGCGCGCTGCGTGAATTCAAGAAACAGGGCTACGACAAGCCGATCATCGGCGAAACGACGCTGACCGGGCAGAAGGTGATCGAGCTCGCCGGCGATGCCGCCAACGGCGCGGTCGCACACGTCGGCTTGACCGTCGACGCGCCGCAGCCGCAGATCAAGGCTTTCGACCAGAAATTCCAGGCGGAATACAAATACAAGAGCGACCACAACGGCATGAAGGGCTACAGCGGAATGTACGTGGTCAAGGCGATCACCGAGAAGATCGGCAAGCTCGATTCGAAGGAGTTCGCCAAGGCGCTGCATGGAGCGACGATCCGGGCCAAGGACTATCCCGGCGTGTTGCTCGATGTGCACTTCGATGCCAACGGCGACCTCGATCGCGAGAGCTTCCTGGTCAAGGTGGAAGGCGGCAAGCAAGTCGTTACCGCGACGCTGCCTCCGGTATCGCCGATCCAATAGGCGCAAGGCGCGCGCGGCCGGCCGCCAAGGCGACCGGCTCCGTGCGCGCGATACTGCGTTCGACGATCAGATTGGGGGGATGGCCATGGTTGACCTGGTGCAACTCATCATCTCGGGGACCGCGACCGGCGCGATCTACGCCCTTTGCGCGCTCGGGTTCACGCTGTTGTGGCAGGCGTCGGGCACGATCAACTTCGCGCAAGGCGAGTTCGTCATGGTGCCGGCCTTCCTGATGTTGTTCTTCATCAATACGGCTGGCCTGCCGTTATGGCTTGCCTTCCTGCTGACCTGCCTGGTCGCGATGATCCTGCTCGGCTACACCTTCAAGCGAGCAATGGTCGACCCGCTGATCCGCCATGGGGTGATTCCGCTGGTCATCGCCACGCTGGGCTTGTCGATCGGTGTCAAGCAACTGGTCAAGGCGGGCGTCACCGCGCAAGCGCAGCCGTTCAACAGCATCTTCCCTGATGGTCTGCTTTCGCTGGGTGCGCTCAAGGTGTCATACATGGACGTGGGCACTCTGGCACTTGCCGGCCTCATCGTCATCAGTCTGCAAATGTTTCTCAACCGCACCGTGACCGGCCGGGCAATGCAGGCGGTGGCGCAGAACACCGACTCGGCCAGGGTTCTCGGCATCAACGTCGCGCGCATGGTGCTCTACACCTTCCTGATCAACGCGGTGCTTTCCGTGGTTGCGGCGCTGCTCGTCACCCCTACCTACCTCGCCAAGTTCGACATCGGCGAGTCGATCGGCCTCAAGGCGTTCTATGCCGCGATCATCGGCGGCTTCAATCAGACTCGCGGCGCGCTGCTCGGCGGAGTGCTGGTCGGCGTGCTGGAAAACCTGACCGGAGCGTACATCTCGCCTGCTTACAAGGAAGGCGTCGCGCTGATGCTGTTCCTGGTGGTCATCATCTTCAAGCCCGAAGGTCTACTGGGCAAGACCGAGGAGCGCAAGGTATGAGCAAGGCACCAAGAATCGGCGTGCTGATCGCTCTGGTGCTGTTCGCCATCCTGCCGCAATTCCTCAAGAGCTACGGCGTCTATCTGATGACATTGCTTTGCGTGTATCTGATGGCCGCTTTCGGGCTCAACCTCATCGTCGGCTACGCGGGGCAGATGTCGATCGGACAAGCGGCGTTCTACGGCATCGGCGCGTACATCGCCGCCATCCTGATGACCAAGATGGGCGTCTCGTTCTGGTTCGCGCTGCCCATCGCGGCGATTGCGTGTTTCGTCGTCGGGCTGGCACTAGGCTTCCCGGCATTGCGGGTCCAGCACCACTACCTCGCCTTCGCGACGCTGGGGTTCAACGTTCTCGTTTTCCTCGTCATGCGTAACGAAGAGGATCTTACCGGCGGCACCTTCGGCATCTCCAATATTCCGCGGCCGTCGATCTTCGGCTATTCGCTCGACGGCGCGTTGCCGTTTTTCTACTTCGCGTTGGTATCGGTGATACTGCTTGCGGCGGTGCTGTGGTGGCTGTTGCGCTCGCCCTGGGGCCGTGCCTTCGCCGCGCTGCGCGACAACCCGATCCGAGCTGAAAGCACCGGAGTCAACATCACCGCCTACACGCTGCTCGCGTTTGCGATCGGTGCAGCATGTGCCGGCATCGGCGGCGTGTACCTGGCGGCTCTGGTCAATTTCATCGAGCCGGGGCAGTTCAACCTTTCGGTATCGCTGTTGATGCTGCTCGCGGTCATCGTCGGCGGCTCGGGCCGCTTCTTCGGCCCGGTCCTCGGGTCGGTCGTGGTCGTGCTCCTACCGGAATGGCTACGCTTCCTGCAGGATTGGTATCTGGCGATCTTCGGCTTCGCGGTCATCGTCCTGATGGTCTACCTGCCGGGAGGATTGCTCTCGCTCGGCGACCGCTTCAAATCGGGCGGAGATACGCGATGACGCCATTTCTCGAAGTCAAGGACATGAAGAAGTCGTACGGCGCCATCAAAGCCGTCGATGGCGTCACGCTCTCGGTTGGTCCAGGCGAGATCGTCGGTGTGATCGGGCCCAACGGCTCGGGCAAGACGACGCTGTTCAACAGCATTCTCGGGCAGATCAAGCCGACCGGCGGCGCGGTCGAATTCTGCGGCGAGGACATCACCGGCATGTCGCCGCTGGAGCTCTCGCGCCGCGGCGTCGGGCGCACGTTCCAGACATTGCAGGTCTTCGTCAAGCTGTCGGTGCGCGACAACCTGATCGCGGCCGCGCAGGAATTCAAGGGCACCATGCCGGGCCGATTGTTTGCCAAGCCCGACGCCGGGTGCGGCCATCACGCCGATCAAATGATCGAGCTGTTTCGATTGCAGCACGTCGCCAAGCTGCCTGCCGGGAATCTCTCCTATGGACAACAGAAGCTGATCGACATCGCCATGGCATTCATGCCGGCCCCGCGTCTGGTGCTGCTGGACGAGCCCTGCGCCGGCGTCAATCCAAGCCTGGTCGATCAATTGCGCGAGCTCCTGCTTCAACTGAACAAGTCGCAGGGCGGCAGCTTCGTGGTCATCGAGCACAACATGGATTTCATCATGAAGCTCTGTCCGCACGTGATCTGCATGGTCGAAGGCAAGGTGCTCGCGGAGGGTCCTCCTTCCGAGGTGCAGGCGAACCGGCAGGTGCTCGAAGCTTATTTAGGCAACTGAGTAGGTAACTGAGTGGTAACAGAGTAGGCAACTTGCATTCGCGGGAATGGCTGAATTAGTCGTCGGCAACTGAGCTGGCAACTGAGATACGAATCTAGGAGGCCGCCGTGGCCGACACCATCATCGAATTCGACAAAGTCGTCGCCGGTTATTCACCGAGCGTTACGATCCTGAACGAGTTGACGCTCGACGCCCGCAAAGGGGAGATCACCTTGCTGATCGGGCCCAATGGCGCGGGCAAGTCGACCGTCCTCAAGACGCTCTTCGGCATGCTGGTCCCTCGAAGCGGAGAGGTCCGCTTCGAGGGCAAGCGCGTCAATGGAAAAACACAGCGCCAGTTGCTCGCCGAAGGGATCGCATTCGTGCCCCAGGGGCGCAATCTCTTCGGCTCGCTTTCGGTGCGCCATAACCTCGAGCTGGGCGGCATCACCTTGCCACGTGGCGAGTTGAACGGACGCATCGAGGAAGTGCTGACGCGTTTCCCGCGGATCAAGGAGCGGATCAACAATCAGGCGTCGACGATGTCTGGCGGAGAGCAAAAGCAGCTCGAAGTCGGCCGTGCGCTCCTGCTTCGACCGCGCGTGCTGCTGATCGACGAGCCGTCGATAGGCTTGTCGCCGAAGCTGGTCCAGGAGGTGATGACGCTCTTACGCAAACTCGCCGACAACGGCACGACGGTGCTGATGGTCGAGCAAAACGTCCGCACCGCGCTCAAATATTCGAATCGTGCGCTGGTGCTGGAAATGGGCCGCCTGGCACTCGACCGGCCGGCGAGCGAGCTGCTGGACGATCCGAATCTCAACCGTCTGTTTCTCGGCGGTCATGCGCCGGCCAAGGAAAATATGGGACGCGGCGCGAGCGCAGATGCCTGAGCCGCTTTCCTACTTGGAGCGGCCGATCTCACTCGCGGCGCTTTCGGTCATCGAACTCACGCCGCCGGAAATGGTGACGGCGGTCTCGCTCGCCGGCTACCGCTACATCAGCCTGCGCCTGCTCCCGGTCACTCCCCACGAGCCGCGCTACGATATCCTGGGCGACACGCCCATGCGCCGCGACCTGCAGCACCGGCTCGACGATACCGGAATAAAGGTCGTCGAGGTCGAGTTCATCCGCCTGGATGCGGACGCGATAGTCACCGATTTCCTGCCTTTGATGGAGACTGCCGCCCTGCTCCAGGCAAAGCAGCTGCTGGTCGCCGGCTACGATTCCGACGAGGCGCGTTTCGTCGCGCGCTTAGGCGAGCTCTGCGATCACGCTTTGGATTTCGGTCTCAACGCGAATCTCGAGTTCTATCCCTGGGCCGACGTACGCACGCTGGCGCAGGCGCATCGACTGGTCGCCGCCTGCGGCCGTTCCAACGTCGGCATCCTGATCGACTCGCTTCACTTCGACCGTTCCCGGTCGACGCTTGCCGAGGTCGCAGCCGTGCCCGTCCAATGGCTGCGTTACGTTCAGCTTTGCGATGCGCCCGCCGAGCGGCCGACGACCACCGACGCGCTGATCCATCAGGCGCGGGCGGAGCGGCTATTTCCCGGCGAAGGAGGCCTCGACCTCATGGGACTGCTGCGCACGCTGGCGCTCAACGTCGGGCCCATCGAGCGGGCGCGGCGCGCGCCTGAAGCGACGCGCAAGCTTCTGAAGAGGCTCGACGACGAAGACCACGCCGCGGCAGGAACATAGCCGCAGACGCGTTCGGGCGTGGAAGACGGAATTTGCTGCCCGAATTCCGTCGACGCATCATCTGCGCCGCTTTTATAATTCGCCCATGTCCAAACTACCACCGCCTGATGTGATGTACCGTGCACTCGCCAATCGCGACCCGGCGTACGACGGTATTTTCTATGTCGCAGTAAAGACCACGCGCATTTTCTGCCGCTCGGTCTGTCACGCCCGCACGCCCAAGCGCGAGAATGTCGAGTTCTATGCCCGGACGCATGACGCTTTGTACGCCGGGTACCGTCCCTGTCTGCGCTGCCGGCCGCTCGAGACGCGCGGCAAGCCGGCGCCGATGGTCGAGAAACTCCTGGCCGCGGTCGAGGCCGACCCATCGGGAAGATTGCGCGAGGTGGATCTGGCGCGCATGGGCATCGATCCCTCGACCGCGCGTCGCCAGTTCCAGCGTTATTGCGGCATGAGCTTTCACGCCTACCACCGTGCGCGGCGGATGGGCATGGCCTTAACCGGCGTCAGAGAAGGAAAAAGCATGATCGACTTGCAACTTGACCAGGGATTTGAGTCATCCAGCGGCTTCCGCGAAGCCTTCGCCAAAGTCTTCGGCACCGCACCGAGCCTTGCGCACGACGTCGATTGCCTATACGCCAAATGGTTCGAGACACCGCTCGGTCCGATGCTTGCCCTGGCCAACGACGCCGGGCTGTATCTGCTCGAGTTCGTCGACCGCCGCGGCCTGGAGCGCGAAGTGCAGGCGCTGCGCCGCCGCCTTACGCAGCGCGTCGTTCCGGGTGAGCACCGCCATCTCAAACGTATTGGCGAGGAGCTCGACGCGTATTTCGCGGGGCGCTCGCTGACGTTCGCGACTCCGCTGCAGCTCACCGGCTCGTCTTTCCAGCGCGCGGTTTGGGAGACGCTGCGCGCGATTCCTCCCGGGGAGACGCTTGCCTACGCCGACGTCGCCGCAAAAATCGGGCGGCCGGCGGCGGTGCGTGCGGTCGGGCGCGCCAACGGCGACAA
>DATNNK010000077.1:0-7446 GCA_035601875.1 Casimicrobiaceae bacterium
GCGGGCAGCGCAAGCCATGATTCGATGATGTCCGAGGGGCGCGATATTCCGCGGCGGTAGTCGTCGTGCAGTGCGGCGATTGTGACGGGGCGGCGCGACATCGGCTCTCGGCGTTTGTCCGTATACAAACTTGCATACAAGCAATTCGGGTGCCAACGTAACGCACTGCCGCAACCAAGTTAAATCAATGGATTAAGCCTGGATTTCGATCGAGCTTGGAGCGCCATGCGGGCCGTTTAGGTGCGTGAAGAGCTATTCGCACCGTCACGAAGCGATTTTTTGTTGCGATGGGCGAGCTACTGCGCTACGTGGATGGCCTCGCGTACGACCGGGTAGATGCCAACGCTCCAGCGCTTGCCGCTGAACACGCCGTAGTGACCGGCATCGGCCTGCACGTAATGCGTCTTCAGGTAAGGGCGCAGTCCGGTGCAAAGGTCGTGCGCGGCGAGCGTCTGCCCCAGCGAGCAGATGTCGTCGCGCTCCCCCTCGATCGTGAGCAAGGCAGTCCGGCGAATGGCGCCGAGATCGATCATGCGCCCTCGCCACATCAATATTCCTTTGGCTAGCGCGTACTCCTGAAACACCAGGCGCACGGTGTCGAGATAGAATTCCGCCGGCAGATCGCACACTGCGAAGTATTCTTCGTAGAACATCTTGGTCGCGTTGGCTTTTTCGGTTTCGTTGTTGACCAGATCATGAAACAGGTTGCGAAACGAATCGAGATGGCGATCGAGATTCATGCTCATGAACGCCATGAGCTGCAGAAATCCCGGATAGACGCTGCGTAGCGCGCCCGGATGGCGAAGCGGCACGGTACTGATCAGGTGTTGCTCGAACCAGTTGATCGGCTTGTCGGTGGCGAGCTTGTTGACCTCGGTGGGGGAGATGCGGCAGTCGATCGGCCCTGCCATCAGCGTAAGACTGGCGGGGGTTGCAGGATGGTCGTCCTCGGCCATCAGCGCCACTGCGGCGAGCGCGGGCACGCACGGCTGGCAGATCGCCAGCAGATGCGCGCCTGGACCGATGACCCTCAGGAACTGCATCACGTGCTCGGTGTACTCGTCGAGGCCGAAGCGTCCGGCGATCAACGGCACGTTCCGCGCATTGTGCCAGTCGGTGATGTAGACGTCGTGGTCGGCCAGCATCGTGCGCGCCGTATCGCGCAGGAGCGTGGCGAAATGGCCCGACATCGGCGCGACGATGAGCACCCGCGGACCGGGATCCGGCATCTCCTTGCGAAAATGCAACAGCGTGCCGAACGGCGTGCCGAAGGCCTCTTCCTCACGCACCTCGACCTGCCGCTCGCCGACGGTCACGGTGCTGATGCGAAAAGGCGGACGCTCGTGCGTCAGGGTGGCCAGCACGAAGACCTCGCAGGCCGCGGCGAGCTTGCGCAACGCCATGTCCTCGCCCGGGACGTCGCGCGCCCGGTGCAGCGCCGGCAACGCAGTCTTCGCGACTGTGCGCAAGGGCCACAACAAATCGGAGTGCGCTTGATACGCCTGGTAGATCATGCCGCCCTGAGGCGTCGTCGTCAGGAGGCTGATTTGCGACGCGGGCGGAGCGGGAAGAAGGCGCGACACCGGCAGCGCTGCTGGCACGTCACTTGCAAACGTGGCGAAGCCCGGTGCCGATGGACTGGATCCGGAACCAATTCGGTGCATTGCAGTTCGGAGAGAGGGAATCATGGCCAAGGCGGCGTTGACGATCAGCAGCAAGAACTATTCTTCGTGGTCATTGCGCGGGTGGCTTCTTGCCAAGTTCGCCGGCCTCGAATTCAAGGAGGTCATGGTTTCTCCCGACGACGCGGACGCGCGCAAGGAAATTCTTCTGCTGTCGCCGTCGATCCTGGTGCCGTGCCTGACCCATGACGGGATCAAGGTGTGGGATACGCTGGCCATCGCCGAATACTTGAGCGAAGTCAAGCCGAAGAGTGGACTGTTGCCGGCGGACCGCACCGCGCGCGCGCACTGCCGCGCGGTTTGCGGAGAAATGCATTCGGGATTCTCGAATCTTCGTTCGGCGCTGCCGATGAATCTTAAGCGCGTTTTTCCGGGCCACAAGGTGTGGGCGCGTGCGCAGGGCGATATCGAGCGCATCACGACGATCTGGCGCGAATGCCTTGCCATCTACGGCGGGCCATTCCTGTTCGGCAAGCGTTCGATGGCCGACGCGATGTACGCGCCGGTCGTCACGCGGTTCGTAACCTACGACGTGAAGATCGACAAGAAATGCGCTGCCTACGGCTCGCATATCCTGGCCATGCCGGAGATGATCGAATGGACCGCGGCGGCCAAGCTCGAGCCCGAGGAAATCGACGAACTGGACATGGAGTTCTGAGCCGGTCCCGCGTTCGGTCATAGCGGTCATGGTCGTTGCCGAGTCATCGCTTCCACGGCGTGGGCTCGGGTACGGGACCCGGTCCCATCGTTTCCACCGTCGTGAAATCGGCTGGCCCCACGACCTCCAGATATTCCATGTCGGGCGAGTAATCAAAGAGGTAGTGCACGATCCCGGGACGCTGATGCACGCAATCTCCGGCCTCGACCAAGGTCTCCTTGTCCTCGTACATGAAACGGGCCCAGCCTTTCAACATATACACGACATGGAAGTCGGCACCGTGATAGTGCCAACCGGTGCCTTTTTCGGGTGCGTTATTCGACCGGACGAGTTGCGCAAGCACCTTACCGGCGGTCGCTTCCGCGATCCCGAGATCGCGATAGAAAAAGAAATCGCGCAGTCCTTCTCCTATGAAATCAGTGTCGCCCGCTTTAACGTGCGAAAACTTCATGGTGGTCTTGTCCAGCATGAGCCACCCCTCGATGGGCGTCGTGACCCCATTTTCAAGCACGGATCATTCCAACGATGCAGAGCGCAGCGCGGCACTCTGCGGCGACGTGGTGGTGCACCAGCAACGCGCGAACGCACTGGAATAGCGCGGACCCGCGTCGCGATCCCTTGTGATCGTCCGCCGTGGATTGTGGGTAACGCCTTGAATCGTCGATGCTTCGAAGAGCCCGTGGTCGGCGCACGGCGGTGGTTTGTTTCTTGCAAGTGACGACGTCATATCAACGCAATGTGCGGGAGACAATCGCGCCTCGCACCTTCTCGAACCACGATGCGAACAGCGCTGGTGGATGCCGAGCCGGACCCGATCGCAATCGATCCCGAGGCCACCGCGCTCGTCATCATCGACATGCAGCGCGATTTCCTCGAGCCCGGCGGCTTCGGCGAGACGCTGGGGAACGACGTTGCGCTGCTCAACAAGGCCGTGGCGCCGTGCCGCTCGTTGCTGGAAGTTGCGCGGCGCCTTGGCATGCTCGTCGTGCATACGCGCGAGGGACATCGCCCCGATCTTTCCGATGCCCCGCGCGCCAAGGTCGAGCGGGGGTCACCGACGTTGCGGATCGGTTCGCCGGGTCCGATGGGACGCATCCTGATCCGCGGCGAGCCGGGCCACGACATTATTCCGGCGCTCGCGCCCATCGCAGGCGAACCGATCGTCGACAAGCCGGGCAAGGGCGCGTTTTTTGCGACTGACCTGCACGAACTGTTGCGCTATCGGGGCATCGACACGCTGCTGGTGTGCGGCGTCACCACCGAGGTCTGCGTGCACACCACCGTGCGCGAGGCCAACGATCGCGGCTATCGCTGCATCGTGCCGGGCGATTGCTGCGCGTCCTATTTTCCGGAGTTTCACGCCACTGGCCTGGCAATGATCAAGGCTCAGGGCGGTATTTTCGGCTGGGTCACCGATTCGCGCCGCGTGCTGGCGGCTTTGCCCGGCTGATGCGCATCAGGAAACATTCACCTGGGGAGCGAACGTCATGACTAGGAACAAACCGGCCCTGTGGACGCCGGGAGACTTGAATGCGTTCTTCGGCTTTGGCACCAACATTCTGGTCAACATGCTGGTGCTGACCGGCCTCCTGCGCTTTGTCCTCAAGATGCCGGACGAGCTCGTGTTCGGACGTATCCTTCCGGCCGCCGGCTTGATGATGGCACTCTCGACGTTGTACTACGCGTGGCTCGCATACCGGCTGGCGCAGAAAACAGGGCGCACAGACGTGTGCGCATTGCCGTCCGGGATCAGCGTGCCGCACATGTTCGTGGTCGTGTTCGTGATCATGCTGCCCATCTCGATCAAGACCGGCGATCCGGTCAAGGGCTGGGAGGCCGGGCTGGTGTGGGTCTTCGTGCAGAGCTTCGTGTTGATGGCGGGCGGCTTCGTGGCGCCGATCGTGCGCAAGATCACCCCACGCGCCGCTTTGCTGGGCACGCTCGCCGGCGTATCCATCGCGTTCATTTCGATGCGACCAGCCGAGGAAATGTATATGGCGCCGGTCATCGGCATCGTGTGCTTCGGCATCATCCTCGCGAGCTGGTTCGGGGGCGTTCGCTACTGGAAGGGCATACCGGCAGGTCTGGTGGCGATCGCCGTCGGCACCGCCATCGCGTGGGCGTCGAGCGCTGTCGGCGTGCCGATGGGCGGCATGAGTTGGGGCAACGTCACCCAGGCCTTATCCAATTTCGGCTTTTCCGTCCCACTCCCCGCGGTTGGCCACGTCTTCGCCGGCTTTGACTTCCTGGGCGTCATTCTGATTACAGCGATTCCGTTTGGCATCTACGATCTCGTCGAGGCGATGGATAACGTGGAAAGCGCCGCAGCGGCGGGCGACAGCTATCCGACCACGCGCGTGCTGACCGCCGATGGCGTAGTGAGCCTCATCGGGTGTCTCATGGGCAACCCGTTCATCAACGCCGTCTACATCGGGCATCCAGGATGGAAGGCGATGGGCGGGCGACTGGGGTATTCGGCTGCGACCGGCATTATGGTGATCGTGCTCGCGTGGTTCGGCATCATCGCGCTTGTCTCCTCGCTGATTCCGGTGGTCGCGATCTCGCCGATCCTCCTCTACATCGGCATGCTGATCGGCGCGCAGGCATTCCAGGAGTCGCCGAAGAGTCATGCACCGGCGGTCGTGCTCGCGCTGACGCCGCATCTTGCTGCGTGGGGCAAGCTGATGATCGACAATGCGCTCGGCGCGGCCGGCACCAGCGTTGCGGCGGTAGGCGTCGACAAGCTTGCGCAGGTGGGCGTGCTCTATAAGGGGCTCGCGATCATGGGCGGCGGCGCTATTCTTGGAGGCCTGGTGCTCGGCGCGATTGCGGCGTTTGTCATCGACGGCGCATTTCGCAAGGCCGCGGGCTTCGCGCTGGCCGGCGCGGTGCTCACCTTCTTCGGATTCATGCACGGTGAGGCGATCGGCATCGGCCAAACGCCACATGTGGCGTTGAGTTATCTGATCGTGGCGGCGATTCTCATAGGTTGCGGCATGTCCGCGAAGGTCGATAAGTCGGTGGCGATGCGCGCGCACGGGCAACCTTCGCTTGACGCGGCGGAATAGGCCCATCATCCACGATGCCGTAACCCTAGGACCAGCCTCCTCCCCTCGCCCTCAACGTTAAAACGGCGGGGGAGGGACTATTGCATGAACCAGCCGTGGCTCACGACCATTGACTGCCCGGTGAGCGCGTTCGATGGAAAGGACGCGAACAGCAGCGCGACCTCGGCCACGTCTTCCACCGTGGTGAACTCGCCGTCGACTGTCTCCTTGAGCATGACCTTCTTCACGACGTCCTCCTCCGAAATCCCCAGTTCCTTGGCCTGCTCCGGGATCTGCTTCTCGACCAGCGGCGTGCGCACGAAGCCAGGACAGATCGCGTTGGCGCGTACGCCATGCGGGCCGCCCTCCTTGGCGACGACCTTTGCCAAGCCGATCAGCCCGTGCTTGGCCGTGACGTACGGCGCCTTGAGCACCGAGGCCTCCTTGGAGTGTACCGAGCCCATGTAGATGACGCTGCCTCCGCGGCCCGACTTGTACATGTACGGTAGACAAGCGCGCGTGGTCAGGAACGCGCCGTCGACGTGGATCGCCAGCGTCTTTTTCCAGTCAGCGTAGGTGAAGTCCTCGAGCGCATGCACGATCTGGATCCCGGCATTGCTGACCAGGATGTCCACGCCACCGAAGGCACGCACGACGGTGGCGACGCCGTCGTTGACCGCTTGCTCGTCGGTGACGTTCATTGCCACGCCCATCGCCTGTCCGCCGCTGGCGCGGATTTCGTTGGCGGTTGCCTCAGCGGCATCCTTGTTCAGGTCGGCGATCACGACGTTGGCGCCCTCGCGTGCGAACACCAGCGCAATTTCCTTGCCGATTCCGCTGGCGGCGCCGGTGATGATCGCGGACTTGTCCTTGAGCTTCATCGTGATCTCCAATCAGGCTAGATAATCGCTTTCGGTCACAATCCTGTCTCCTGGTTCAGGCGGCGAGATCGAACACTCGCACCCCGTCGACGAGCTCGCGTGCCTTCAGCCGGGCGCGACGGGAGACCGTACGCCGCACGTCCTCGAGCCCGGCCTCCCAAAGCTGTCGGACGGTTGTCCGCGAGAATTCGAAATCCTTCGAATTGGTAGAACTGGCGAGACGTCGGTTGATCAGATGCGCGATGGTGACGTGGCGCTTGTATTCGGCCAACGGCCGCAGCAGCTTGTAATCGGGATCGTCGTGCAACGTGGCCGGCAGCTTTTGCAGCAGGCGGCCCACGGCAAGCCGAAAACCCTCGAGCTCCTTCACTTGTTTGGTGTTGAAGCGTGTCTTACTCGAATACTGAATGTCCTTAGCCCGCTCGAGCACCTGATCCAGATTGGTCGGTAACTCGCCCTTGGCACTGAAGAGGTCGACCTGCACGATCAGTCCGCGAATCCGCGGTGCTTCTTCGAAGACGTACCATAGCGGCGAATTCGATACGAGCGCGCCGTCCCAATAGCGAGCACCGGCTATCACAGTGGCCGGAAAGCCCGGTGGCAACGAGCCGCTCGCCATCACGTGCTCCGGCCCGAGCGTCCGATCCTTATTGTCGAAGTAGACCGAGTTGCCGGTGCCTGCGTCGACGGCACCCACGCTGAGGCGTACGGAACCCTTCCGATTGAGGAAATCAAAATCAACAAGCTCTTGCAGACTCTCTCTGAGCGGCGAGGTGTCGTAGACGCTAAGCGCCTCCGGGGTGCCCTCCGCAGCGAGGAAGGCCGGCGGGACGCGCGGGACGAAGAAACCGGGGACACCGAAGGTCGCTGCCGCTGCGGCGCTCAAACGATTGAGGTTAATTTGCAGCGGATCGAGTTGCGCCGGCGCCACCAGCGGCATGCTGGAGGAAACCCGTTCCCAGAACTGGCGCAAACGCTCAACACGACGCTCGGGGGGATTGCCCGCGATCCACGGGGCGTTGATCGCACCGATCGATACCCCGGCGATCCAATCTGGCGCAAGACCGGCTTCGGCTATACCCTCATAGACACCCGCCTGGTACGCCCCGAGCGCGCCGCCGCCTTGCAGCACCAGTACCGTTTGCTCGGCTTTGTCACTCTGATCGTGTCTAGTCATC
>DATNNK010000078.1:0-7151 GCA_035601875.1 Casimicrobiaceae bacterium
TGATCCGTCGCGAGGGGACGCTCGCGCAGTTCGTCCCCTGCGCGCTTCGCGCCTGGCATGCCGGCGATTCGTCCTGGCGGGCGCGCCCCAACTGCAACGATTTCTCGATTGGGATCGAGCTTGAGGGAACCGATGACCTGCCGTACGAAGACACCCAGTACTGGACGCTGGCGCGTCTGACCCGTGCCTTGCGCCGGCGCTATCCCCTCAAGGACATCGCCGGCCATCGCGATATCGCGCCTAAGCGTAAGACCGATCCCGGGCCGGCGTTCGACTGGCCCCGCTATCGCAAACTAATCGCCCGGAAGGGTAATTAGCGCCTTTTCCCAGTCGCGGCGCTTTTGCCTAGCGGGACCTGGTTCGCTGCTCACAGCGCCCCCTGCCTCGCTCTTCGTAGCCTCTTGAAAAAAGCGTGGAATCCGATGTAAAATAACAGGTTATGCACTTTCTGGCTGATTATTTTCCGCTGATCCTGTTCTTCGTCGCTTTCAAGCTGTCCGGGATCTATGTGGCGACCGCGGTGGCAATCGCTGCGTCGGTGATCCAGATCGCGTACTTTCGCTGGCGCAGGGGACGAGTGGCGACGATCCACTGGCTAAGCTTGGCGATCATCGCGGTCTTCGGCGGCGCGACGCTTCTTTTGCACGACGAGACCTTCATCAAGTGGAAACCGACCGTTCTGTATTGGCTGTTCGCCGCAACCCTGCTGATTGGCCGTGTGGTATTTCACCGCAACCTCATATCGGCGCTGCTGAAGGACCTGACGCTGCCGGACCCTGTCTGGGCGAGAATCACTTGGGGATGGGTGGCCTTTCTGGTCGGCATGGGCGCGGTTAACTTGTACGTGGCGGCGAACTTCACGACCGACACCTGGGTGAACTTCAAGGTTTGGGGCGGCATCGGCTTGTTCATGCTGGCCGCGGTGGGCACTGTCGCATCGGTGGCGCGTTATCTTCCGGAGCAACCGTGACCGAAGGAGTGGGCGACCTCGCGTCGACGCTGCGCACGCGGCTGCAGGATCTTGCTCCCAGCGCGCTGGAGATTCACGACGACAGCGCGGAGCATGTCGGTCACGCCGGCGCGGCGGGCGGCGGCGGGCACTTTTCCGTGCTCATCGTGTCGAATGCGTTCCGCGGAATATCGCGACTGGAACGCCACCAGAAAGTACTGGCGCGGGTCAGCGATCTATTGCCGCATCCGATTCACGCCCTTTCAATCAAGGCGCTCGCGCCTGAAGAATTTTCCTAAACAGATTCAACTACCACAAGGACTGTCATTTATGCATAAGATCCCCCGACTTTTCGCCGCACTCGCGGCGTCCGCCGCGCTGCTTTCGGTTCCGGTCGCGCTGGCCCAGGATGCCAAGAGCAAAGCGGCTCCCGCGCGCGCCGAGGCGGCCGCCAAGGGCAAGGACCTGTATTCGCAGGCGTACTTCGACTTCATGCTCAAGCAACGCACGGCGCAGGGTCAGCCGGATACGCCGGAGCTGCGCACTGCGGTGCGCGACGAGCTGAACACGCGCGAGCTCCTGGTACGCGAAGCCAAGAAGCAGGGTGTCGACAAGAACCCGGCCATCAAGACCGAGATGGATCTCACCTCACAAACGGTGCTGGTGCGGGCGTTCATGACCGACTATCTGAAGTCGCACCCGGTCCCGGAAGATCAGATGCGCAAGGAGTACGACGTCATCAAGGGCCAGATCGGCGACAAGGAATACAAGGTGCGGCACATCCTTGTCGACAAGGAATCCGACGCCAAGGACATCATCGTCGCGCTGCAAAAAGGCGAGAAGTTCGAGAAGCTGGCCGATCGTTCCAAGGACACGGGCTCGAAGGACAAAGGCGGCGACCTCGACTGGAATGCGCCGGCAAATTTCGTCAAGCCATTTTCCGACGCCATGATCGCACTGCAAAAAGGCAAGTTCACGACCACGCCGGTGCAATCGCAATTCGGCTGGCACGTCATTCAGCTGGACGACATTCGCGAAGCCAAGGTCCCGCCCTACGAAGAAGTCAAGCCCCAGTTGGCGCAGCGCATGCAAGGACAGGTGGTGGAGCAATATCTGAAAGAGCTGCGCGCAAAGAACGGTCTGTAAGCTAACCGCCAGGTCGGATCAAAGAGGGCAGGCGCGACGACGGGGCCTGCCCTTTTTCTTGGCACTTCCGCTTTCGCGCCGGGCGGAATGCTTGCCGCGGAGTTCGATGCTATTCTTGGCGCCGGCTGGTGTACGGGGTCAGGACATTAGCAACAGCAAGTTTTTTCGGAGGAGACTGGCATGGCGTTCATTCGCCATCCGAAGGACTTTTTCGCAGGCCTGATTTTCATCGCATTCGGCCTCGCTGCGATCATTATCGGCAGCAACTATTCGCTTGGCACGGCCGCCCGCATGGGGCCTGGCTACTTTCCGCGTATCCTCGGCATTCTCCTCCTCGTGCTCGGTGCGGCGCTGTCGTTGCGTGCACTCAAAATCGAAGGTGAACCGCTTCCGCGGTGGTATTGGCGGCCGGTGCTCATCGTTCTTGGAAGCGTCGTTGCCTTTGGCTTGGTCGTTACCCATCTTGGTCTGGTGTTGTCGACGATCGGGCTGGTCTTTGCCTCGAGCACGGCGAGTCCGGAGTTCCGGCCGAAGGAAGCTTTGATCAGCGGAATTCTTTTTGCCGCGCTCGCGGCCGGCGTCTTCATATTCGGCCTGAATCTCCAGCTGCCGCTCTGGCCCTGGTCGAACTGAGGAGCGACCATGGATTTAATCAGCCATCTCGCTCTCGGCTTTGGTGTCGCGCTAACGCCCGTTAATCTCCTGTATGCCTTGATCGGCGCGCTGGTCGGCACCCTGATCGGCGTCCTTCCCGGCATCGGGCCTGTCGCGACCATCGCGATGCTGCTGCCGACCACCTATGCGCTTCAACCCGTGTCGGCCCTGATCATGCTCGCGGGCATTTACTACGGCGCCCAGTACGGGGGCTCGACGACCTCGATCCTGCTCAACATGCCGGGAGAGACATCGTCGGCGGTGACCTGCCTGGACGGCTACCAGATGGCGCGCAAGGGCCAGGCGGGCGCAGCTCTCGCCATCGCGGCGCTCGGTTCCTTCTTTGCGGGCTGCGTGGCGACCGTTTTCGTCGCCACCGTCGCCGTTCCCTTGTCCGAGCTAGCGCTGAAGTTCGGGCCCGCGGAATATTGCTCACTGATGATCCTTGGACTGATCGGTGCGGTGGTACTGGCGCACGGGTCGCTCCTCAAGGCGATCGCGATGGTCGTGCTGGGACTGCTGCTGGGCATCGTCGGTACCGACGTCAATTCCGGTGCAGCGCGGTTCGCGTTCGGCGTTCCGGAGCTCATCGACGGTCTCGGCGTCGTCAGCGTCGCCATGGGCCTGTTCGGCTTCGCCGAGATTCTCACCAATCTCGAGGGCACCGAGAAGCGCGAGCTCATTACCGCCAAGATCAGCACTCTCTGGCTCACCAAGCAACAGTTCAAGGAGTCGTGGCCGGCGGTGCTCCGCGGCACGGGTATCGGTTCGATCCTGGGCCTCCTCCCGGGCGGCGGCGCGATGCTGGCCTCCTTTGGGGCCTACGCGCTCGAAAAAAAGATCGCCAAGGATCCGAGCCGATTCGGAAAGGGTGCGATTCAAGGAGTTGCCGGCCCGGAATCGGCCAACAACGCCGGAGCGCAGACGTCGTTCATCCCGCTGCTCACGCTGGGCATCCCGGAAAACGCGGTGATGGCGCTGATGGTCGGTGCGATGACCATCCACAACATCCAGCCGGGGCCGCAGGTGATGACGTCGAATCCCGGATTGTTCTGGGGCCTGGTGGTGTCGATGTGGGTCGGCAACCTGATGCTGGTCGTGCTCAATCTGCCGCTGATAGGCATCTGGATCAAACTGCTGACGGTGCCTTACCGCGTCCTTTATCCTGCCATTCTCCTGTTCTGCGCGATCGGTGTTTATTCCATCAGCAACGCGAGCTTCGACGTGTCTCAGACGGCGGCGTTCGGGGCGCTTGGTCTGGTGTTCTTCAAGCTCGAGTGCGAACCGGCACCCTTGATTCTTGGATTCGTACTGGGGCCGATGATGGAGGAGAACTTGAGGCGTGCGATGCTGCTTTCGCGCGGCGACCCGACGGTGTTTTTGACCCGGCCTATTTCGCTGGGCATGCTGATCGCCGCCGCAGCGCTGCTGTTGCTCATCGTCGCGCCAAACTTCCGCAAGAAGCGCGAGGAAGCGTTCGCGGAAGGCGAAACCTGATGCCGCGCGCGGTGCTCGGCAGCACGCTTCCGTGCGGCGGCGCCAATTGCGCGTCGCACCTCCTGCCATGAACAAGGCATCCGAAGCGTTCCAGTCGTCGACCCGCCCGAGCTTCGACTGGACGCTTCCCTACCCATCGCGGCGGCAGCCGATCATGGCGCGCAACGTAGTCGCGACCTCGCAGCCGCTCGCCACGCAGGCTGGCATTGCGATGCTGCATGCGGGCGGCAACGCGGTCGACGCAGCGCTAGCGACGGCCATTGCGCTGACCATTTGCGAGCCCTGCAGCAACGGACTGGGCAGCGACCTGTTCGCAATCGTGTGGGATGGTAGCGAGCTCGTCGGCTTGAACGCTTCGGGACGCGCGCCCGCGGCGTGGTCACCGTCCCGCTACGCGGGCCAAGGTGTCATGCCGCGCGCGGGCTGGGCAACGGTGACGATTCCCGGCGCGGTGTCGGGTTGGATTGCATTGTCGAAGCGTTTCGGCAAGCTGTCATTCGGCGATTTATTCGAACCGGCGATCCGGTACGCGCGCGATGGCTATGCGGTGAGCCCGGTGGTCGCTGAAAAATGGTCGAAGGCGGTGCCCATCCTCGGCGACGTTCCAGGATTTGCGGACCATTTTCTGCCGCGTGGTCGCGCGCCGGCAGCGGGCGAGCTCTTCGCATCGCCCGCGATGGCCGCGACCATGGAAAAAATCGCGCGCACGT
Organism: Casimicrobiaceae bacterium; assembly: GCA_035601875.1. Classification (GTDB taxonomy): domain Bacteria; phylum Pseudomonadota; class Gammaproteobacteria; order Burkholderiales; family Casimicrobiaceae; genus PALSA-1003. Next base: position 4,957 of record DATNNK010000078.1, read on the forward strand.
CCGGCGAATCGTTCTATCGCGGCGAGCTGGCGCAGGCGATGGTCGCGCACTCGCGCAAGTACGACGGCGGTCATAGCCTCGCCGACTTCGAGACACACTGCTGCGACTGGGTGCTGCCCCTGGCGCACGATTACCACGGCTACACCATCCACGAGATTCCTCCCAACGGCCAGGGCATCGCCGCGTTGATGGCGCTGGGGATACTCGAGAATTTCGATCTGCAGGGATACGCCGTCGACTCGATCGAGGTGCAGCACCTCGAGATCGAGGCGATGAAGCTTGCCTTCGCCGACGCGTATCGTTATGTCGCCGATCCCCGCGCCATGACCGTGACCCCGGGACAACTGCTCGACCGGAGCTATCTTGCAAGCCGCGCACGGCTGATCGATCGTTCCCGCGCGCAGGACTTCCGGCATGGGCAGCCACCGCCCGCGGGTACGGTCTATCTCACCGCTGCCGACGAGAGCGGCGTGATGGTGTCGCTGATTCAGTCGAATTACATGGGATTCGGGTCCGGCATCGTGGTCCCCGGCACCGGCATCAGCCTGCAGAACCGCGGCACCGGCTTTTCGCTGGAGGATGGCCATCCGAATATCGTCGGCGGCGGCAAGCGGCCGTTTCACACCATCATTCCCGGTTTTGTCACCCGCGATGGAAAGCCCTACTGCAGCTTCGGCGTCATGGGCGGCCCCATCCAGCCGCAGGCTCATTTGCAAACGCTGGTGAGGCTGATCGACTACGGTTCCAATCCACAGGCAGTGCTCGACGCGCCGCGATGGAAAGTCAGCGCCGGCGTGTCGCTCGACATGGAATCGAATGCCGCGCCCGACTTGCGCGACGGATTGGCCGCACTCGGTCACCAGTTCGCGTCGGTGCCCGATTCGTACATGGATTTTGGCGCCGGCCAGTTCATCGTCCGCTCCGACGCGGGTTACGTCGCGGGATCGGATCCGCGACGCGACGGTCAGGCCGCCGGTTATTGATCGTTAGCGCCGGCGGCGGTGTCCGTTGCAAGCGGCACACTGCCGCCGCGCGGTCGCTATTCGTCAGCGTTTTTTTTGGTGCCGGCCTTTAGCTCCGACAAAGGCAATAACTCGGGAAGGTCGATACGGCGGCGATCCGATTCCGGCGACGGCAACGGCTCGGTCTCCACCATCGTCGCCAGGCTCCGCCGGGTGAGCTCCTGATAGCTCTGCGTTCCCTCGACTTTCCACGCGAGCTCCTGCTCGGTCAGGGCGCGGACGACCTTCGCCGGGACTCCCGCGACCAAGGTGCGCGGCGGAACGATCATTCCCGCTTTGACGAACGCCATGGCCGCGACGATCGCCGATTCGCCGATCTGTGCGTTGTCGTTGATGACGGCGTTCATGCCCACCAGCGCGTTACGGCGCACGATACAGCCGTGCAGAATCGCACCGTGGCCGATGTGGCCTTCCTCCTCGACCACGGTGTCGGTCTGCGGAAAGCCGTGCATGACGCAGCAATCCTGAACGTTGGCGCCCGCGCGCACTTCGATCCTGCCGAAATCGCCGCGTAGCGATGCCGCGGGCCCGACGTAACATCGCGCTCCGACGATGACATCGCCGATCAGCACCGCGCTCGGATGCACGAATGCAGTAGGATCGACCACTGGCGTGACTCCGTTGACAGCGAACACTTTCAAGCGCACGGGACCTCCCCTGCTGCTGCAATCAACCGATCCATACGCGGGCGTTGCGAAACATGCGCATCCATGGCGAGTCCTCCTTCCACTCGTCGGGATGCCACGACATCTGCACCGTCCGAAACACGCGCTCGGGATGCGGCATCAGAATCGAGAAGCGACCGTCCGGCGTCGTCAGGCCGGCGATACCACGCGGCGAGCCATTGGGGTTGTAGGGATAAAGCTCGGTCACTTCGTTTCGATCGTCGACGAAGCGAAGGGTCGTCAGTGCATCCGCGGCCTCGAGCTGCGCGTCTGTTTCGAACTCGGCGTAGCCTTCGCCATGTGCCAGGGCAACCGGTATGCAGCTGCCGCCCATGCCGGCAAAGAAAAAGGAAGGCGATGCTTGCACCCGCAACATCACCAGCCTTGCCTCGAACTGCTCCGAGCGGTTGCGCACGAAATGCGGCCAGGACGATGTCCCGGGGATGAGCTCGCGAAGATTGCTCATCATCTGGCAGCCATTGCACACGCCCAGCGCGAAGGAGTCGCC
>DATNNK010000079.1:0-6624 GCA_035601875.1 Casimicrobiaceae bacterium
AAACAACCCCATCGTCGCGTTGTGCAGCGCAAAATCGCGCCGACGCGATGAATGACTCTCCTCAAAGGATGGACACTCGCTGGCGACGATGGTTTCGTCGCTGAAAGGCGCTTGGTGCTGCCATGTAGGCCCGTCTAGAACTTGCCAAACGTGCGATAGGCTTCGACCGGGTCCATGCCGCCCAGCAATGCCCGGCGCATGTTGCTCTCGGTGGCAACGATTTTTTCGGTACGCGTGACGACTTCCTGCGCAATCGACTGCGGAATGACGACCACGCCGTCGCGATCGCCGAGAAGGTAATCGCCGGTCGTGATGGTAACGGTGCCGATCGTGATCGGGTCGGCGAACGAGTCGGGGATCCAGCGCTCGACGATGTCGGCGGGGGTCAGAAACGAGCAGAACACCGGGAAGCCCTGAGCGAGAACAAGATCGGTATCGCGCGAGCCGCCGTCGACGACGTAACCCAGCACGCCGCGCGCCTGAAGCGTCTGCGCCGAGAGCTCGCCCATGAGAGCGATCTCGTGATTGTGCGGCTGACACACGATCACATGACCGGCCGGCGCCTTGGACAGCATGGTGCACCAAGCGAGGAGCGTCTCATCGCGCGTGCGCTTGCGATCGATGTGGCCGGAGACAGTCCACGCCGGTCCGGCAAGGCGTGTTCCCGGCGCGATAGCCTTGATCTCGGGTGGCAACACGATGTTGTCGTACCCCATCATGCGTAGCACGTCGTGCACCGCGCCGGTGTAGCACCTGGCCAGCCGGTCGCTTAATTCGCGCAGCTGACGCATCTCGGACAACCGGCGTCCCGGAGTCTAGAACAGCGAGAGCTGGGCGCGCTGGGCCTCGGTGCGCGGCGGCCGGAAGCGCGAGGTATCCATGGGCGCGCGCTCTCGATTCAAGCCGAGCCTCTGGCATGCGATGTCGAAGCGGCGGGAGATGAGGTCCGCGAAGAGGCCCTGACCGCGCATGCGCGAGCCGAATTGCGGATCGTTGTCGCGGCCGCCGCGCATTTGCTGAATCACGCTCATGACGTGCTCGGCGCGTAGCGGATAGTGCTGCGCCAGCCAGTCGCGGAAAAGATCCTTGACCTCGTGCGGAAGTCGAACCAGCGTCCACCCGGCGTAACGTGCGCCGTTCGCGCTTGCAGCGTCGAGTATCGCTTCGAGATCCTTGTCGGTCAGCTGCGGGATAATCGGCGCGGTCATCACGCCCACGGGTATGCCCGCGTCGCTCAAGGCCTTGACCGCGGCCAGCCGGCGATGAGGCGCGGCGGCGCGCGGCTCGAGGGTCCGCGCCAGATCGCGATCGAGCGTGGTGATCGATACATAGACGCGCGCGAGATGCTTCGCCGCCATGGGCGCCAGCAGATCGATGTCCCGCTCGACCAGCGCCGACTTGGTGACGATCGATACCGGGTGCTCGCACCCGGACAGCACTTCGAGAATCTGCCGCGTAATCTTCCATTCGCGCTCGATCGGCTGATAAGGATCGGTGTTGGTACCGATCGCGATCGGGTCGCAGACGTAGCCGGGCTTGGCGAGCTCGGCGATGAGCAGCGCCGCGGCGTCGGGCTTGGCGAAAAGCTTGGTCTCGAAATCCAGTCCCGGCGACAGATCGAGATAAGCGTGAGTCGGCCGGGCGTAGCAGTACACGCAGCCGTGCTCGCAGCCCTGGTACGGATTGATCGATTGCGTGAACGGGATGTCGGGCGATGCGTTTCTGGCAATGATGGTGCGCGACCGCTGAAGGGTGACGGTGGTCTTCAGCGGCGGCAGCTCCTGGTCGCCGACCTCGGCTTCCGAGGGCGGCGGCGCCCAACCGTCGTCCACCGCTTCCCGCGTGTCGCGGCGGAAGCGGTTTCCCGGATTGAACGTCGCGCCGCGTCCCTTGAGCGGCGCGTTCGGCCGTGTGGTCATGCTTGCTAACCGCCCAGTTTGGCGTCCATTGTAATGGTCGCGTTGAGCACGCGTGACACAGGGCAGTTGGCCTTCGCGCCGCCCGCTATCTCGGCGAATTTCGCCGCGTCGATGGCGGGAACTTGCGCCCGCGTGGTCAGATGAATCGCCGTGATCGTCCACGCGTCGCTTACTTTTTCCAGCGTGACGGCGGCCTCGGTATCGATCGCTTCGGCGGTGAATCCGGCGTTGTTCAATGCGAAAGACAGCGCCATCGTGAAGCAGCCCGCGTGCGCCGCGCCCAGGAGCTCCTCCGGATTCGTGCCCTTGCCGTCGCCAAAGCGGGCGTTAAACCCGTACGGCGCGTCGCTTAAGGCACCCGACTGGGTCGAGATGCTGCCCTTGCCTTCCTTGACCGTGCCTTGCCAGCGTGCGGATGCCTTGCGCTGCATGTTTGTCTCCAGGATTTGCGATACGAGATCGCCGGTACCTTCAGTGTAAGCCCTCGCCGGACTCGCGGCAAAGTAGGGTGCCTTTAGTCAGATGAGATCAGGGGGAGATCGCCGAGTTCGCGGCTGCGCGATGCGCTACCATAGGCGCGCTTATCCTCGCCGCGAGCCCTCAATGAGCAAGCCCAAATCCGCACATTTCGATACCTTGACGCTGCATGCGGGCGCGGCGCCGGACCCGGCAACCGGCGCCCGCGCAACTCCCATCTACCAGACCGCGTCGTTTGTCTTCCCCGACAGCGATTATGCGGCGGCGCTGTTCAACATGGAGCGCGCCGGCCACGTCTATTCGCGCATCTCCAACCCGACGTGCGCGGTGCTGGAAGAGCGGATCAGCGCGCTGGAAGGCGGCGTCGGCGCGATCGCGGTGGCCAGCGGTCAGGCCGCCTTGCACCTGGCGATCGCAACGCTCCTGGGCGCCGGCTCTCACATCGTCGCCTCGCGCTCCCTCTATGGCGGATCGCACAACCTGCTCGACTTTACGCTGCCGCGCTTCGGCATCGAGACCAGCTTCGTCGATCCGCGCAATCTCGACCAATGGCGCTCGGCGATCCGGCCGCAAACGAGGCTCCTTTTCGGCGAGACGCTCGGCAATCCGGGTCTGGAGGTGCTCGACATCCCGCGCATCGCCGCGCTCGCGCACGAGCACGAATTACCGCTGCTGGTCGATTCTACCTTTACGACACCGTATCTCATGCGGCCGTTCGACCACGGCGCCGATCTGGTCTATCACTCGGCGACGAAATTTCTTTCCGGGCATGGCGTGGTGATAGGCGGCCTGTTGATCGACGGCGGCCGCTTCGACTGGCAACGCTCCGCCAAGTTTCCGACCTTGAGCGAGCCCTACAGCGGCTTCCACGACATGATCTTCACCGACGAGTCGACCACCGCGGCATTCCTGCTGCGTGCGCGGCGCGAAGGCATACGCGATTTCGGCGCCTGCATGGCGCCGATGACGGCCTTCCAGATTCTGCAGGGGATCGAGACACTGCCGCTGCGGATGCAACGCCACGTGGACAACACACGCAAGATCGTCGCCTTTCTCGACGCGCACGACTTTGTCGCATCGGTGGGTTATCCGGAGCTTGAGCGGCATCCCGACCATGACCTCGCGCAGAAGCTGCTTCCGCGTGGCTGCGGCGCGGTGTTCAGCTTCGCCATCCGCGGCACACGCGATCAGGGACGAAAATTCATCGAGTCGCTGAGGATCTTTTCCCATCTGGCCAATGTCGGCGACGCCAAGTCGCTGGTGATTCATCCCGCGAGCACGACGCATTTCCGCGTCTCGGCCGCGAAGCTCGCCGCCGCCGGCATCACCGAAGGCACGATCCGGCTGTCGGTCGGCCTGGAAAATGCCGACGATTTGATCGAGGATCTGAGCCGCGCCTTGTACGCAGCGTCGAAGACTCGGTAGTGCAGGTCGACGTCAACGGACGCTCGGTTTACGCCTACACCGGCGGGCGCGACGTCGACCCTGCGCAGCCGAGCATCGTCTTCGTCCACGGCGCATGCAACGATCACAGCGTGTGGGCACTGCAGTCGCGATACTTCGCGCATCACGGCCGGAATGTGCTCGCGGTCGACACGCCTGGCCACGGCCGCAGTGCTGGCGATGCTCATTCGTCGGTGTCGGACATCGCCGACTGGCTGGGGGCGCTCCTCGACGCGCTGGCGATCGAGCGCGCTGCCTTCGTCGGCCATAGCCTGGGCGCGCTCTCGGTGCTCGACATGGCGGCACGCAACTCCACTCGCGTGTCGCGAATCTCGCTGCTCGGCCCTTCGGCGCCGATGCCGGTGGCAGAAGCGCTGCTGGACGCCGCGAAGGCGAACGATCACGTCGCGTTCGAGCTCATTATCGGATGGAGTTTTTCCGCCGGCCACCAGCTTGGCGGCAGCGAGCAACCGGGCATATGGATGAGCGGTAATGCGCTGCGCCTCATGGAGCGCTCGCGGCCTGGCGCGCTCTACAACGATCTTCTCGCCTGCCGCGATTACAACGACGGAGTGAATGCGGCCGGCGGCATTCGCTGCTCCTCATTGGTGATGCTGGGCCAGCGTGACCTGATGGCGCCGCCGGCGAACGCGACGCTGCTCATCGAAGCGCTTGCCGACAAGCGGGTCGTCACCTTATCCGGCTGTGGCCACAGCCTGATGGCGGAAGCGCCGCGCGCTGTACTCGACGCGCTGCGCGCGTTTCTTCTGTAACCGAAATATTTGGCGGTGGAACCCGCGCCGCATCGCTTTCAGGCGGCGTCGCGCCACTTGATCGAGCAACCGACGCTCGCCACCTGCCTGGCCGGCCCTTTGCCGGTGCGCGAAACCTCGACCATCGCCTGATACAGCTCGCGCGGCGCATCGGGCTTGGGTGACCGCCCCGCATCGTCGAGCCGCCCTCGATATTGCAGCTCGAGCCTGGCGTTGAAGCCGAAGAAATCGGGCGTGCATACCGCTCCGTACGCTTTGGCCACCGATTGCGTCTCGTCCCAGAGATACGGAAAGGGAAACCGCATGCGCTCGGAGAGAGCCGCCATGTTGTCGAATGAGTCTTCGGGATAATCCGCAGCGTCGTTGCTGCATATCGCCACCGAGCCGACGCCGTGAGCTGCAAGATCGCGCGCGTCGCGCACCAGCTTGTCCAGCACCGCTTTGACATAAGGACAGTGATTGCAGATGAACATCACCAGAAGGCCGTTTTTGCCGCGCACCGTGTCGAGCGTATAGCGCTTGTTGTCAGTGCCGACGAGGTCGAAAGCAGGCGCGGGTCGCCCGAAGTCGGAGAGAGGTGGAGCTGCCGCCATGAGCCGTTTCCTCAAAGAAGGATGTGGCAAAATGCAAGTGTACTACTAGCACTAAGCCGCTCGCATGACAGCAATCCATCTCACGGTGCACGAAAGCGCGGCCGAATTTCTCGCTGCCGCCGGCGCGTTTCTGAACCTCTCGGAAGCGGAGAACAGCATCGTGTCGATCTCCGCCGCGCGCATGGTTTCTGGCCCGACTGGTGACGATGCCGATGCCTATTTCGCGAGCGTCGAACACGAGGGCGCCGTCGTCGCGGCAGCGCTGTACAACAGCTCCGGCAGCGTCATGTTGACTGGGGCGTCAGCGCCGGCATTGACGTTACTGGCGGCGGACATGGCAGGGCGAAGCCGCGCACCCAAGAGCATGGTCGGACCGCTGGCTGCGTGCGAGACGTTCGCGCGCGAGTGGATCGCGCGCACCGGACAGCGGCACGCGCTTCGCTTCCACCTGCGTCATTATGAGCTGCATCGGCGGCCGTCGCTGCCGCGAGCGCCGGGGCACATGCGCTTGCCGCGCCAGGACGAGCACGATTTGCTGCTCGCCTGGCAGCTCGCATTCATTGAGGAGGTTAGCTTGTCGGATGACCCGGCAAGGATACAGCGCGTCTTTGCGCGCCGATTGGAGCAAGGCACGGTCCGCGTCTGGGACGATGATGGAGTCGTTTCATTGGCCGGTTACGGCGACGGCGGCACCGACGTTGCACGCGTCGCGCCTGTCTTTACTCCACCTGAGCATCGCAGGCGGAACTATGCTTCGGCACTGGTCGGCGAGCTGTCGCGCGAGTTGTTCGAGCAGGGAAAGCGAGCGATGTTTTTGACCACCGACGTTGCCAATCCGACCAGCAACAGCATCTACCGCAAGATCGGCTACCTGCCTGCAGCGGATCATTATCATTTCGATTTCCTGCCGCCTCCGGCATGAGAGCGCGCTTGTTCTGCCCGACGCCGCTGCGTAGCGGTGAGGTCATCGACTTTCCGTCCGCGGTCGCGCATCACGCGTCGCGCGTCCTGCGCTTGCGCGAAGGCGATACGGTAACGCTGTTCAATGGCGAAGGTGGAGAGTTCGAAGCGCGACTGACTCGAATCGAGTCGCGTTTGGTCTCGGCCGCGGTGGGCAGGCACGACCCGGTCGAGCGCGAATCTCCCGTGACGGTCACGCTGCTGCAAGGCCTGGCCGGCGCCGAGCGCATGGACTACGTTATCCAGAAGGCGGTCGAGATGGGCGTAGCCGCGATCGCGCCGGTGACGACGGCGCGCAGCGTCACCCGGCTTGATCCTGCGCGCGCTTCGAAGCGCGCCGAGCACTGGCGCTCGGTGATCGTTGCATCGTGCGAGCAGTGCGGCCGCAACCGCTTGCCTTTGCTCCATCCCTTATGCGACTTCGATGCCGCGCTCCAGTCGCGGGACCTGGGCGAATAC
>DATNNK010000080.1:0-3311 GCA_035601875.1 Casimicrobiaceae bacterium
GACTTTTGAATCGTCGCGCCTGACACCGCTGTGTCCCGATAGTGTAAGGTGGCGCGAGCCCCGGCGACCAAAGGGCCAGATGGGTGCAGCGCCCGTCTTTCGCGTCATTGTGGTTCAACTCGTTTTCGCTCAACTAAGGAGAGACATTCATGAAGCAACAGACCACGATACAGGCAGCGGTGGCGGGCTTGCTCGCGCTGGGCCTCGCGGCGTCCGTCTCGGCCGCCCCGGTAGCACCTGATGCCAGCAAAGACAAGTGCTTCGGCATTGCCAAGGCCGGACAAAACGATTGCGCAGCCGGCAAGCACGCATGCGCCGGACAAAGCACGGTCGACAACGATCCGGTGTCATGGAAATACGTGGCCAAGGGAACTTGCGAAAAGGTCGGCGGCAAACCGGCCGCGCCCAAGTCCTGACGGCGAGTTTCCGACACTCGCGCCGGCGCTCGCCATTCTTCGGTCCCGCCGGCGCATTTTTCTCGACGACCCAAACCAATGCCTGCCTCGACCGCACTCCCCGTCTCCGCGGGCATCGGTTTGCGCTCGCCGCATGTGGCCCGCGTGCGGGCCGAGCGGCCTCTGGTCGGCTGGCTCGAGGTCCACAGCGAAAACTATTTTGTCGAGGGTGGACCGGCGATCGCGGCCCTGGAGGCCATCCGTCGCGATTACCCGATTTCGCTGCATGGCGTCGGATTGTCGCTGGGGTCCGCCGACGCGCTCGACGCCAAGCACCTCGGACGGCTCAAGCATCTCGTCTCCCGGATCGACCCGGGCGCGGTGTCAGAGCACCTTTGCTGGAGCCATGTCGACGGCCGCCATCTCAACGATCTCCTGCCGCTGCCGTTCACCGAAGAAGCGCTGGCGCTCGTTTGCGATCGCGTCGACGCCGTGCAAAGCGCGCTCGGGCGTACGCTGCTGGTCGAGAATGTCTCGGCCTATGTGCGCTTCGACGATGACGCGATGAGCGAATGGGAGTTCGTCGCCGCCGTCGCCCGCCGTACCGGCTGCAAGCTGCTCTTCGATGTCAACAATATCTACGTCAACGCGATCAATCATGGGTTCGACGCGAGCGCTTATTTGGCGGCAATTCCTGCGGATGCGGTGGCCGAGATTCACCTCGCCGGGTTCGACGCGAGCGGGGACTGCCTCATCGATACCCACGGGACCCGGGTTGCCCCCCCGGTATGGGAGCTCTACCGAGCCACCGTCGCACGCTTCGGCCCCAAGCCGACGCTGATCGAGTGGGACACCGATATCCCGCCGCTCGAGATCCTGCTCGACGAGGCGGCACAGGCACAGATCATCCTCGAGACCTGCGATGCCATCGCTGCATGAATGGCAGCGTGCGTTTTCGGCTGCCGCCGTTTTCAACGACGCGGCGGCGCTGGCGTCGCTTCGCATTGTCGCCGGCGGGATGAAGCCCGAAGCGCGGATCGGCATTTACCGCGCGAACGTGCTGGGCAATTACCGCAAAGCGCTCGCGGCCACCTACCCGGTGATAAAGCGCCTGGTCGGCGCGCCGTTCTTCGACGCGGCGTCCGACAATTTCGTTCGCGGCCATCCCTCGACCCGCGGCGATATCAACCGCTACGGCGCAGATTTTTCGGAATTCCTCGGCACCTACCCGCCAGCGCGCGATCTCAAGTACTTGCCGGATGTCGCTCTCCTCGAGTGGGCCATCGACCAGGCGGACATCGCCCGCGACGCGGCGTCGTTCGACTTCGCCGCGCTCGCCAGCGTGCCGACGAAGTTGCACGGCGAGCTACGCTTCTCTTTGCATCCATCGGCGCACTTGATCGTTTCGACATTCCCGATTCTGCATATCTGGCAGGCCAACCAGCCCTCGTGCGGCGCGGACGAACACATCGATCTCGACGAAGGGGACGACGCGCTGCTGGTGTTGCGACGCCCATCTGACGTCGGTGGCATCGCCATCGAACGGATCTCGCAGGCGGAACATCTGCTGCTTGCGACGCTCGCCGCCGGCCGCACCCTCGACGAGGCTGCGAATCGCTGCGCGGCGATGGCGCCAGAATTCGATCTTGCCACCGCACTGCAACGCCATGTGGCCGGGAACACCATCGTTGCATTTCGCGCGCCCGTCGTCCCCGCTTCGGAAAGCGGAACATGAGTGCTCTTGCACCGAATTCGTTCTTCGGCCGCCTTGGCGCTCTCTATTGCTCCGCGACGCGCCAGATCGACAAGCTGCAGCCGCTCTTGCTGCTGGCATTTCGGCTCTATGTGGCGCGGGTGTTCTTGATGTCAGGGCTCACCAAGATTCACGACTGGAGCGTCACGGTCGCTCTTTTTACCGATGAATATCATGTGCCGGTGCTGCCTCCGGGGATCGCGGCGCTGATGGGGACGGCGACCGAGCTTTCGATGCCGATACTGCTCGCGGTCGGCTTGGCCACGCGCTTCGGCGCCTTCGTGCTGTTCTTCTTCAACATCATCGCGGTCGTGTCGTACGCCGCTCTGCCTGATGTCGCGGTCAAGGATCACTATCTATGGTGCGTGCTGATTCTAGTCGTCCTCGTGTTCGGCCCGGGCAAGATCTCGCTCGACCATTGGCTCGAAGGACGGCGCTCGCGTTGACTCACCGGAGAGGCTGGAGCTCGCCGAGCAGTGTCGGGATCAGCTCAGACACTGTCGGATGGATGTGCACAGCACGGCGGATGGCGGTGTATGGGACGCCGGCGCTCATCACATCGATGATGCAGTGTATGGCTTCGTCCGCTTCGATGCCGAGCAGCGCAGCACCCAGGATCTTTTGCGATTCAGCATCCACCAGCACGTGCATGAAGCCTTGGGTTTCTCCGCGCTCGCGAGCGCGACCGACGCGGCTCATTGCCCGCCGTCCAACCAGCACCTGTCGGCCCAATGCTCGCGCCTCGTTTTCGGTCATTCCCGCACGCGCGAGCGGCGGGTCGATAAACAGGGCATATACGGGAAAACGATCGGAAACGCGGCGCATCTGGTGGTCCAGCAGATTGGCGGCGGCGATTTCGTAATCGTTGTAGGAAGTGTGCGTGAACGCACCGCGCCCGTTGACGTCGCCCAATGCCCAGATGCCTGGGACGTTGGTAGCCAGTTGATCGTCGACCTTTATGAAGCCCAGGGCGTCGGTGGCCACGCCGGCTTGCTCGAGCCCCAGATCATCGGTGTTGGGAACGCGTCCCACCGCGAGCAGCAAGTGCGATCCGCCGATCTCGCGCGGTTCCTGTTCGCACCTTAGGTGCACCGCGATGCCCTGCGAGCGTCGCTCCGCCTGCAGACACTTCGCGTTGAGGCGAACAGCGACGCCCTCGCCTT
>DATNNK010000081.1:0-3723 GCA_035601875.1 Casimicrobiaceae bacterium
GACCAATACTTTCCCGACCTGGGATCTCGCCCATCCGTTTCGGCTGGTGTGTCACAACGGCGAGATCAATACCTTGCGTGGCAATGTCAACTGGATCAGGGCGCGCCAGCAAGCGATTTCGAGCACCGTGCTGGGTGAGGACCTGGACAAGGTCTGGCCGCTGATCTACGACGGGCAATCTGACTCCGCGTCGTTCGACAACGCGCTGGAACTGCTGATGATGGGCGGCTATCCGCTGGCCCACGCCATGATGCTCATGATCCCCGAAGCGTGGGCCGGGAACCCGCTGATGGACGACGATCGGCGCGCGTTCTACGAATACCATGCGGCGCTGATGGAACCGTGGGACGGCCCCGCCGCCATGGCCTTTACCGATGGCCGGCAAATCGGCGCGACACTCGACCGCAACGGGCTGCGACCGGCCCGCTACATCGTCACCGACGATGACTATGTGATTCTGGCATCGGAAGTCGGCGTGCTCGACATCCCCGAGCGCAAGATCGTCAAGAAGTGGCGGCTGCAACCGGGCAAGATGCTTTTGGTCGACACCGAGCAGGGCCGCATCATCGACGATGACGAGCTCAAGCACACGCTGGCGACAGCGAAGCCGTATCGCGAATGGATCGACCGCTCGCGAATTGCGCTCGATACGCTGCCCGATCCGGCGCCGCCTCAGCGCTCGGAGGTGCCGCTGCTCGACCGGCAGCAGGTCTTCGGCTATACCCAGGAAGACTTGAAGATCATCCTCGCGCCGATGGCCGAAAACGGCGAGGAGGCAATCGGATCGATGGGCAACGATGCGGCTTTGCCGGTGCTCTCCAATCGACCCAAGGTTCTCTACGGCTACTTCAAGCAATTGTTCGCGCAGGTCACCAATCCGCCGATCGACCCGATCCGTGAAGAGCTGGTCATGTCGCTGGTCACGTTTATCGGGCCGCGCCCGAATCTGCTGGGGATCGACGAAACCAATCCGCCGATGCGCCTCGAGGCGCAAAAGCCGATCCTTACCGCCGAGGAAATGGAAAAGATCCGCCACATCGGGCTTTTCACCGGCGCGACTTTTCGCTCGCTCGAGCTCGACATCTGCTACCCGGCTGCCTGGGGCGCGGCGGGCATGGAAGCGGCGCTGGCGAGCCTGTGTGCGCACGCGGAAGACGCCACCAGGCTCGGCTACAACATCCTGATCGTCTCCGACCGCAAGGCTTCGGCGCAATTGATGCCGATTCCTGCGCTCCTGGCCACCGCGGCGGTGCATCAGCACCTGGTCCGCAACGGGCTTCGCACGAGCACCGGGCTGGTCGTCGAAACGGGCTCGGCGCGCGAAGTTCATCATTTTGCGCTGCTCGCCGGCTACGGCGCCGAAGCGATCCATCCGTACCTGGCGCTGGAAACGGTCGAGCATCTGCACGAGTGGCTTCCGCAGCTGGCGCCGGGCGACTCGGCGAAGCACTTCGTCAAGGCGATCTGCAAGGGGCTCTACAAGGTGATGTCGAAGATGGGCATTTCGACCTATCAGTCCTACTGCGGCGCGCAGATTTTCGAAGCGGTGGGCCTCTCCAACTCGCTGGTCGACAAATATTTTACCGGCACCGCGAGCAACATTCAGGGCATTGGCTTGTTCGAGGTCGCCGACGAAGCCTTTCGCATGCATCAGCTCGCCTTCGGAGACGACCCAGTGCTCCGTGACGCGCTCGATGCCGGCGGCGAATACCAGTATCGCTCGCGTGGCGAGGAGCACGCGTGGACGCCGGAATCGATTGCCAAGCTGCAGCACGCCGCGCGCTCCAACAGCCATTCAACCTACCGCGATTACGCCAAGCTGATCAACGACCAGACCCGGCGGATGATGACGCTGCGAGGGATGTTCGAATTCAGATTTGCGTCGACGCCGATCCCGATCGACGAAGTCGAGCCGGCGTCGGAGATCGTCAAGCGCTTTGCTACCGGCGCCATGAGCCTCGGTTCCATCTCGACCGAGGCGCACACGACGCTGGCGGTGGCGATGAATCGCATCGGCGGCAAGTCCAACACCGGCGAAGGCGGCGAGGATGCGCGGCGTTATCCTTTGATCGCGAAAGGCGAGACGCTCAAGTCGCGCATCGACAGCGTCGTCGTCGATGTGCCGTTACGCGAGGGCGACTCGTTGCGCTCGAAGATCAAGCAAGTAGCGTCTGCGCGGTTCGGCGTCACGGCGGAGTACCTTGTCAACGCCGACCAGTTGCAGATCAAGATGGCGCAAGGCGCCAAGCCGGGCGAGGGAGGGCAGCTTCCCGGGCACAAGGTGTCCGAATACATCGCCCGGTTGCGGTTTTCGGTTCCGGGCGTCGGGTTGATCTCCCCGCCTCCGCATCACGACATCTACTCGATCGAAGATCTTGCGCAGCTGATTCATGATTTGAAGAACGCCAATCCGCTGGCGTCGATCAGCGTCAAGCTGGTCTCCGAAGTCGGCGTGGGAACGGTTGCGGCGGGTGTGGCCAAGGCCAAGTCCGATCACGTCACCATTGCCGGCCACGACGGCGGAACGGGAGCGTCTCCGGAGTCGTCGATCAAGCATGCGGGAACGCCGTGGGAGCTCGGTCTCGCGGAAACGCAGCAGACCCTGGTGCTGAATCGGCTGCGGGGCCGCATCGCGGTTCAGGTCGACGGCCAGATGAAGACCGGACGCGATGTCGCCATCGGCGCCTTGCTCGGCGCCGATGAGTTCGGGTTCGCGACCGCTCCGCTGGTGGCCCAAGGCTGCATCATGATGCGCAAGTGTCATCTCAATACCTGCCCGGTGGGCATCGCGACGCAGGATCCGGAGCTGCGAAAGAAGTTCGACGGTTCACCCGAGCACGTCGTCAACTTCTTCTTTTTCGTCGCCGAGGAAGTGCGCGAGATCATGGCCAAGCTCGGCATTCGGCGGTTCAACGATTTGATCGGACGCTCCGACCTGCTCGACATGCGCGACGGCATCGAGCATTGGAAGGCGCGGGGACTAGACTTCGCGCGGGTTTTCTACCAGCCGAAGGTGCCCGCGGAAGTCGCGCGATATCACTGCGAAGCGCAGGACCACGGGCTCACGCGCGCTCTCGATCACGAGCTGATCGCGGAGTCGAAGCTCGCCATCGAGGAGCGCCGGCCGGTGCGCCTGGAGCACCGCATCCGCAACGCCAATCGCTCGGTGGGCGCGATGCTCTCCGGCGTTGTCGCCCGCCGCTATGGTCACGAGGGCCTGCCGGATGACACGCTGCACGTTGCGTTCAACGGAACGGCAGGCCAGAGCTTCGGCGCCTTCCTCGCCCGCGGCATCACTTTCGAGCTCCAGGGCGCGACTAACGATTACGTCGGCAAAGGATTGTCCGGCGGCCGCATCGTGGTGTATCCCGACCCCGAGTCGCCGGCGCGGCCGGAGGACAACATCGTGATCGGCAACACCGTGATGTACGGCGCGATCGAGGGCGAAGCATACTTCCGCGGCGTCGCCGGCGAGCGTTTTTGCGTACGCAACTCCGGTGCGACCGCGGTCGTCGAGGGAGCAGGAGACCATTGCTGCGAGTACATGACCGGCGGCACGGTGGTGGTTCTCGGCCGAACCGGGCGCAATTTTGCAGCGGGAATGAGCGGCGGCGTCGCTTTCGTCTACGACGACGACGGCACGTTCGCGCGGCGGTGCAATCTTTCGATGGTGTCGCTCGAGCCCGTGCTGGAAGAGGTCGATCAGGCGAAACTGGAGCGGGA
>DATNNK010000082.1:0-4227 GCA_035601875.1 Casimicrobiaceae bacterium
TGGGCAAGGGCAAGGTCGTTCCAAGAGCGGCGGCTGATTCTCGAGCGAGCCGTGTGTCGACGATCGTCTGACCGAGCGCGATGAACCCCTCCCGCCCCTTTATCCTGCGGCCGGTAGCGACTTCGCTGCTGATGTTGGCCATCTTGCTGGCTGGCGTCATCGCCTACCGCGTGCTGCCCATCTCGGCGCTGCCGCAGGTCGACTATCCGACGATCCAAATCGTCACCCTCTATCCCGGTGCCAGCCCGGATGTGACGACTTCGTCGATCACCGCGCCGCTCGAACGCCAGTTCGGCCAGATGCCGGGCTTGAAGCAGATGTCGTCGACCAGCTCCGGCGGCGCCTCGGTCATCACCCTTCAGTTTGACCTCGACTTGTCGCTCGACGTCGCGGAGCAGGAAGTGCAAGCGGCAATCAATGCCGCCGGAAGCTTCCTCCCCGCTGACCTGCCGAACCCACCCATCTACAACAAGGTCAATCCGGCGGATACGCCGATCATGACCCTGGCGCTGACGTCGAGCACGATGCCGCTGCCGAAGATCGAGGATCTGGCGGATACCCGACTCGCAACCAAGCTCTCCCAGCTTCCCGGCGTCGGTCTGGTCAGCGTCACTGGCGGGCAGCGCCCGGCGGTGCGCATTCAGGCAAATCCGACCGCGCTCGCCGCCTATGGCTTGTCACTCGACGATGTGCGTACCGCGATCAGCAATGCCAACACCAATCAGGCCAAGGGAAGCTTCGACGGACCGACACGGGCGTCGACCATCGACGCCAACGATCAGCTCAAATCGGCCGAAGAATACAAGAGCATGATCATTGCCTACCGCAACGGCTCGCCGGTACGGCTGACCGATGTGGCCGATGTCATCGACGGCGCGGAAAACAACCGTCTCGCGGCATGGGCGAATGAGTTGCCGGCGATCATCGTCAACATCCAGCGCCAGCCTGGCGCCAACGTGATCGAGGTCGTCGACAGGATCAAGCAGCTATTGCCGCAGTTGCAGGCGTCATTGCCCGCCGCGGTCGACGTCGCCGTGCTCACCGATCGCACCATCACCGTACGGGCTTCCGTGCAAGACGTGCAGTTCGAGCTGTTCCTCGCGGTCGCACTGGTGGTGATGGTCATCTTCCTGTTCCTGCGTAGCCTGTCGGCGACTGTCATTCCGAGCGTGGCGGTGCCGCTGTCGCTGATAGGAACATTTGGCGTGATGTACCTCGCCGGTTTTTCGATCAACAACCTGACGCTGATGGCGTTGACGATCGCGACCGGCTTTGTGGTCGATGATGCGATCGTGATGATCGAGAATATCGCCCGCTATATCGAGGCCGGCGAGAAACCGCTAGCCGCGGCGCTCAAGGGCGCGGAGCAGATCGGATTCACGATCATTTCGCTGACCATCTCACTGATCGCCGTACTGATCCCGCTGTTGTTCATGGGCGATGTCGTCGGCCGGCTGTTTCGCGAGTTCGCGATCACGCTCGCCATCTCGATCCTGATTTCAGCGGTCGTGTCGCTGACGCTGACGCCGATGATGTGCGCCAAATTCCTCCGCCATACCGAGAAAGAGCAGCACAGCAAGTTCTACCGGAGGAGCGGGGAGATATTCGACAGTGTTATCGCGCGTTACGGCAGCATGCTCAATTGGGTCCTCGACCGGCAGACCGCGACGCTCGTCGTGGCGGTCATCACGTTGGTCCTCACCATCATTCTTTACATTTTCATCCCCAAGGGATTCTTTCCGATTCAGGACACCGGCGCCATCCAGGGCATCACCGAGGCGCCGCAAACCATATCGTTCGCGGCGATGGCGGAGCGGCAGCAGGCCCTCGCACGCGTCATCCTGCAGGATCCCGCGGTGGAAAGTCTTTCCTCGTTCATCGGCGTCGACGGCACCAACTCGACGCTGAACAGCGGCCGCATGCTGATCAATCTGAAGCCGCTTGCCAAACGCAGCGCACGTGCCGAGGAAGTGATTCACAACCTGCAAACCAGACTCGCCGACGTCGAAGGAATCACGCTGTACATGCAGCCGGTGCAGGACCTGACGATCGAGGATCGCATCAGCCGCACGCAGTACCAGTTCACGGTGGAGGACACCAACCCGGATGAACTCGACGTGTGGGTGCCGCGGATCGTAGATCGCCTGCGGCAGCTACCGCAGCTTGCCGACGTCGCGACCGATTTGCAGAACGGCGGGCTGCAGGCATTCGTGGAAATCGACCGGGCGACGGCGAGCCGCTTCGGCATCACGCCGGCGACGATCGACAACGCGCTCTACAACGCTTTCGGGCAGCGGCTGGTGTCGACGATCTTCACCCAAACCAATCAGTATCGGGTGGTCCTCGAAGTGAAGCCCGAGTTTCAGTTGGGGCCCGAGGCGCTCTCGCAGATCTACGTGCCCGCGACCAATTCGGGCTCTGCGACGGCGAGCGTCGGATCGGTGCCGACCACTGGCGGCAACGCATCCGCGGCGCTGGCAGCTCCCGGAGCCGGGACGACGTCATCGGCGAGCTCGTCTGGCACGAGCACGCAGGCGTCTATGCAGGTTCCGCTGACGGCCATTGCGCGCATCACCGAGCACGCTTCGCCGCTGGTCGTCAACCACATCGGCCAGTTCCCCGCGGCAACCATCTCGTTCAATCTCGCGCCGGGCGCTTCGCTCGGCGACGCGGTGGATGCGATCCAGAAAACGCAAGCCGAAATCGCCCTGCCCGCCAGCGCGCAAATCCAGTTTCAGGGCGCGGCGGCGGCGTTCCGCGGTTCGCTCGGCAACGAGCTTTGGCTGATCCTCGCCGCCATCGTCACCATGTACATCGTGCTCGGGGTCCTCTACGAGAGCTTCATCCACCCGATCACGATTCTGTCCACGCTTCCCTCCGCCGGCGTGGGAGCGCTGCTGGCGCTGATGATCTTCGGCAACGACCTCGGTGTGATCGCCATCATCGGCATCGTGCTCCTTATCGGCATCGTGAAAAAGAATGCGATCATGATGATCGACTTCGCGCTCGATGCCGAGCGCAAGGAAGGCAAGCCGCCGCGCGAAGCGATTTACCAGGCGTGCCTGTTGCGTTTCCGGCCGATCATGATGACGACCATGGCGGCGCTCCTCGCGGCGCTGCCGTTGATGGTCGGCTGGGGTGTGGGCTCGGAGCTGCGTCATCCGCTCGGCATCACCATGGTCGGAGGACTGATCCTGAGCCAGATGCTGACCTTGTTCACGACGCCGGTGATCTATCTCGCCTTCGACAGCCTCGCGCGCAGGGTCGAGAAGCGCGGCAAAGGCAAGCAAGAGCCAACCCCTGCGCCGGCGCCCGGTGATTAGCATGTCCGACCAGGCGCCGCACGAGGACCCGAATGCGGGTGACACGTCGCCGCTTCAGGTCAATCTGTCGGCGCCGTTCATCGATCGTCCGGTAGCGACCACGCTCCTCACCATCGGGCTCGCGCTCGCGGGCGCCGCCGCCTTTCGCCTGTTGCCGGTCTCGCCGCTGCCTCAGGTCGACTTTCCGACGATCTCGGTGTCCGCTTCGCTGCCGGGTGCGAGCCCCGAGACCATGGCCGCAACCGTTGCCACGCCGCTCGAGCGCTCGCTCGGCCGCATCGCCGGCGTGACCGAAATGACGTCGAACAGCTCGCTTGGCTCGTCGCAGGTCACGCTACAGTTCGAGCTCAGCCGCGATATCGATGGTGCCGCACGCGACGTGCAGGCCGCGCTCAACGCGGCTCGGAGCCTCTTGCCCACCGGACTGCCCAGCAATCCGACCTATCGCAAAGCCAACCCCGCCGACGCACCGATCATGATCCTGGCGCTCACCTCGGACACCATGACGCAGGGCCAGATGTATGACGCGGGGTCCACCATCATCGCCCAGAAGCTTTCGCAGCTGCAGGGGGTGGGACAGGTGCAGGTCGGAGGCAGCTCCCTGCCGGCCGTTCGGGTGGAGCTCAACCCGCAGACGCTCAACAAATACGGGGTCGGCTTCGAGGATGTGCGAACCGTCCTCGCAGCCACCAACGCCAACCGCCCCAAAGGGTCGCTGGAGGCAGGCGATCGCCATTGGCAGATTTACGCCAACGACCAGGCCAAGAAGGCGGTCGACTACCTGCCCTTGATCATTGCCTACCGCAACGGCTCGGCGGTGAGGCTCACCGACCTCGGCAATGTCGTCGACTCGGTGCAGGATCTCCGCAACTCGGGCTCCTCCAACGGCAAGCCTTCGGTGCTG
>DATNNK010000083.1:0-8224 GCA_035601875.1 Casimicrobiaceae bacterium
CGTTGGAAAGGCGCTCCTGCTCGATCAGTTTGAGCAGACTTCCGACGCCGGGACTGTGAACCTCGATCGCGAGAAAATCGTCCCCGGGCCGTGCTTTCGCGATCGCGGCCGTCGTCTCGCCCATTCCGAACCCAATTTCAAGGATCTTCGGGTTCGTCCGGCCGAATGCGCGAACGAGATCCAGCGGGACGGTGGCAAACGCAATGCCGAAACGCGAAAGCAGCGACTCGTAGGCACGCCGTTGCGCCGGCGAAAATCGCCCTTGGCGCAACACGAAGCTTCGAATTGAGCGATGACGAGGCGTTGTCGCCGGATCGTTGATCACCGTCAGTTCGGCGTGACGCGCTGCCATACCGGATCGGTAAGCTTTCGTTCGACAATGACGGCTTTGCCGGTGCCGGGAGGCGTGTACTCAATCACCAGCGTGTTGGCATCCTTCCAAGTCGCTGCCACATCCGACCAGCTCTCACCCGCCGTCCACACGAGCTCCTTCACCAGCGAGTCCGGTGCGACGCGCCACACCGCAATTTCGTTGATACTTCGGCTCGGACACACGTCCGCGGTGACGATGTGCAAGCGGTCCGGGGAGAGCTGGGGGTCGGCGGGAAGATCGAAGCGGCGGTTCGTTGTTCGCGCAAGGACGATGAAGCTGATCGACTCCCCCGCCGTCGAATAAAGCACGACCGCATTGATGGGGTTGAGAAAATCCCAGAGACTGTACGAGCGGCCATTGACGGGATCGTCGCTGTCGGCAAACGTCGCGCTGCCCGAAGGATAGAGCGAGACCAGAAGCAGGGCACCGTCGCGGCGGGCGAGATTGGGCAAGCGCTTCAGTTGCACTTCCTCAATCAATCGGCCGCAGTGGGCGGCGTCCTCGGCGTTTCCGCACAGGCTGACGATCTCCTGCTGCGTGAGCGGCGTGGCACCGACGGTAAGCGAAATCCAGCTCACCGCCACAGCAAGAGCGCACGAACGCAGCATGAGCAATTTTCGAAGTAGCACGTTGCGACCAGCAGCTAAATCAGCCGCTAAGTTGCCCAACTAAGTTACCCAATAAGGCCGCCAGTCGGCGAGCTCGGACTGGCAGCATAAGACTTGCGCGGCATGCGCCCTGCCAGGTAGGCCTCGCGCCCCGCTTCGATCGCTTTTTTCATCGCCCCTGCCATCAGCACGGGTCTTTGGGCCGAAGCGATCGCGGTATTCATCAACACGCCGGCACAGCCAAGCTCCATGGCGACCGCCGCATCCGATGCGGTACCCACGCCGGCGTCGACCAACACCGGCACTTTCGATTGCTCGATGATGAGCTTCAGGTTCCATGGGTTGAGAATACCCATTCCCGAGCCGATCAATGACGCGAGCGGCATGATCGCGACGCAGCCGACGGCTTCGAGCTCGCGCGCTATGATCGGGTCGTCGGACGTGTACACCATGACGTCGAAACCATCCTTGATGAGCGTCTCCGCCGCACGTATTGTTTCCCGCACGTTCGGGAAAAGTGTGTGAGTGTCACCTAGCACCTCGAGCTTCACCAGCCGGTGTCCGTCGAGCAGCTCGCGCGCGAGCTTGAGCGTGCGCACCGCGTCGTCCGCGGTGTAGCAGCCGGCGGTATTCGGCAGCAGGGTGAACTGTGACGGCGGCAGGTAATCGAGCAGCGACGGCTCGTTCGCGTTCTGCCCGATGTTCGTGCGACGGATGGCGACCGTGACGATTTCGGCGCCGGAGGCGTCGATCGCCGCCCGCGTCTCATCGAAGTCCTTGTATTTCCCGGTCCCGACCAGCAGCCGTGAGCGGTAGGCGCGCCCGGCGATGACCAGCGGGTCAGCGTAGACGACCAGCGGGTCGCCATGGTGGATGACCAGCGGGTCATCGTGGGGCATGACCGCTGCGTCGTCAGGGCGCGCCAGCGCGTGCGTATCATCGGGAGCGTTCATGCGTGGTAATCGCTAGCCGCCGCCAACTGCGGCAACGACCTCGATTTTATCCCCATCGACCAAGACCGTCTGCGCGTGCTTGCTCCTGGGGACGATCTCTCCATTCCGCTCGATGGCGATGCGCTTGCCTTCGAGGGAGAGCTCACGCACGAGATCGGAAACCCGTTGCGAGGGCAATCGGCAAATGTAGGCGGCGCCATTTACCGTAATGGAGGTCATCGCCATGGTCTATGAAGCGGGTGCTTACTGTCTGTAATGGCGCATCATAACGCGCAGAAAGCGTATCTGCCGCTCGAACTGCTTGCATGCTTCGCACCAGACAAGGTGCAGCCGTACGCGCAGGCGCTGGCCAAGCGGCACATGGCCTTCCTGAATTTGCGAGATCAAGCGGCTCGCGTCCTTGCATGAAAGGAGTCGACCCATTGTGGGATGCGGCCGCGCTTACGCGGTCCGGCCGCCGCCTTGCCCTTGCGCGAACCAGTTTTGCTCCAGGCATTGGCGAAGCGCCACCCTGGCCCGGTAGAGTATGACCCAGAGGTTGGTCGAGGTGATGCTGAGTTCCTTACAAATCTCCGCCCCCTCCAGTTCCATCACCTCGCGCATCATGAAGACGCGGGCGGTATTGGGCGGGAGCTTTTCCAGGCAAAAATCCACGATATCGAAAAACTGCCGTCGCGAAAGCTCTCCCTCGGGATCGCCCCAGGTCGCGGGCGAATTTTCCCAATGGCCTGACTCATCGAACAGGGCATCGAAATCCTCTATCTGGCATTCCTCATCGAGCGACGAGACGATCGGTCCCCGACCCTTCTTGCGGATGGCATCGACGATTTTGTGCTTGAGTATCCCCGTCAGCCAGGTCTTGAGGCTCGATCGCCCGGAAAATCCCTTAGCCCCTTGCAATGCCGCGACCAGCGTATCCTGCACCACGTCCTCGGCGAGATCGCTATCACGAAGTTGCAGGACCGCGACACGCAGCAGATACCCGCGGTGGGTGTGGATGAGGGTGGCGAATTCGGCGTCGGCCATACCGATATTGCTCAAAAGCGATGGCCGATGATAGACGCAATCGGCGCGACCGACCATACGCGAGCGGAGCGCTCTTTCGCTGCGCGGAGGCTTGCATTGGCTCTGAACCCGACGCGCATTTAACGCTCTCAGGAGAGTCACTGGATGCGGTATTCGCGATGCCCAATCGGCATTCTTGGGCCGCTTTGTAGGAATTACTAGGCGAGCGCTGTGATTTGTGCCCGAGCGAGGTCCGCCTGACAGAAAAGTAGCGCGGTAACCGCCGGGCATGATTCATGCTGGATATAATTGGGGCCGGAACTCCCGCACATCGACCAAGGAGACGCTTTTGAAAGACACGCCATTTCTCACCGACGTAAAGACATTGCGCAAACGCGCGCGCCAGCATATCGAGGACGGTGCCGTAACGGCGGGTTACGGCGGGAACACTGAAACCGCGATCAAGGTCCTTAATGAAGCGCTTGCGACCGAGATTGTTTGTGTGCTGCGATACAAGCGCCACTACTTCATGGCCAGGGGTATTCATGCGGGCCCCGTCGCCGAGGAATTTCTGGAACATGCAGGCGAAGAGCAGCAGCACGCGGATCTTATCTCCGAGCGAATCGTGCAGCTCGGCGGCGCGCCGAATCTATCGCCTGACGGCTTGCTGAGCCGCAGCCACTCTGAATATGTCGAAGGCAGTGACCTGGTCGACATGATCAAGGAAGACCTGGTGGCAGAGCGCATCGCCATCGACAGCTATCGGGAAATCGCGGCTTTTTTTGCGCCCTTCGACGCAACGACGCGACGCATGATCGAAGAGATTCAAGCCAAGGAAGAAGAACACGCCGAGGACCTCGCGGACTTGCTCATGGGTCTACCGCGACAGATCGCGACGTAAGCGCATGCGAGGGCGCACGTTCGAGATAAACAAGAAATTGATGGGCTGGGAATGAAACCCTTTCATATCGATTGCGAAATCGAGTACGACGTTACGCAACAGACCTTGTTTGTTTTTAATCTCGGGGTTCCGACCACTTCGGGCCAAGTCGTGCGCGCCGAATCGATCACGACGCAGCCGAATGGCATCATCGACGAGTTTGCCGATGCGGGCCGGCTCAATCGTTTTTTCCGGGTCGATGTGCCACCAGGACGACTCACCATGCGCTACCTGGCGACCGTCGACCTTGAGCAGCCCAAAGTCAATGTCGATGCGCCGGAGACGCCCTTGGCGCTCTTGCCGGGCGAAGTCTTGCAATACGTAAGGGCGAGCAAATATTGCGAGGCCGACCGTCTTTTTGCGCTCGCTTGCCGCGAATTCGGGCAGCTTCGGGGCGGATACCGCCGCGTGCAGGCGGTTTGCCAATGGATCCGCGACAATATCGCTTACGAGATCGGCACCTCGTCTCCGCTGACTACCGCACGAGACGTTCTTGCCAACCGCGCCGGCGTGTGCCGCGACTTCTCGCACCTTGCGATAGCGCTCTGCCGCGCGCTCAATATTCCCGCACGCTTCGTTACCGGCTACGCGCGCTATAGCACTCCCCCGCCCGACTTTCACGCCGTCTTCGAAGTCTATTTGGGGGATCGGTGGTACCTTTTTGATCCGACCGAGCTCTCACCGCTCGATGAAATCGTGCGGATCGGAACTGGCGGTGACGCTGGCGAGGTCCCGTTCGCGACATTCTTCGGCGCGGCCCGGACGCGGCGATTGAGTCCCTTGATCGATTTTGCGGAACCGGGTACGAGCCTGGTGACCTTGCAAACCCCAGGCTCCGGAATTTTGCTAGCGGCCTAAGCGCGACGACTCCTCGCTCGGTGATTTGTAGCGCGAAACGCCGGTGTAGGACGCGCGCTTATAGCTCACCCGTTATTTTCCCACGCAATAAACAGCATGCGGCCGATACCGTGTTTGCGGCAGCGCTGGCACACTCACTTCGCCGCCAAAAAGCGCCACCAGGAATCCATCGAATGAGTATGCGGTGCTCATACATTTTTGGAAACGAAACCGTTCTGGACGGCTAGCCTCGCAGCAAAATCGCTAGCCGCTCTCGGGCCCCGGCGCATTTGTGCCGGATAAGCCCCCTTACTGAAGGAGCAAAACCATGAACATCGGAAATCGACCCTCTGCTCTGCTC
The DNA here is from genome assembly GCA_035601875.1 of Casimicrobiaceae bacterium. GTDB lineage: Bacteria > Pseudomonadota > Gammaproteobacteria > Burkholderiales > Casimicrobiaceae > PALSA-1003. The sequence continues at coordinate 5,078 of DATNNK010000083.1, forward strand.
GTCGCACTTGCTGCCGGGACCTTGCTGATGGCGGGTTGCGACCAACGGGCGCCCGCAGGCTCTACGAGCGCCACGCCTCCCGGCTCTACGAGCGCCAAGATGGACCGGGCTGCGGACACAGTTGGAACCACGGTAAGCAACGCAGCCGACAAGACGGCGACGGTCGCCGAAGACGCGGCGATTACCGCCAAGGTGAAGGCAGCGATCCTTGCTGAGCCGGGACTAAAATCGCTGCAGATCACCGTGGACACCAACGGCGCAACGGTCACGCTGTCAGGCAATGTCGACAACGCCGATTTGAAAGAACGCGCGAAGCAGATCGCGTCCAATACCTCGGGCGTCAAGGGCGTGGTCGATCAGCTTGCCGTCAAGTCGTCGTAAGCGACGCCCGTTCGTCCGACGCTGATTTCTGCAAGTAAGCAGGGAGGCCGCCCTCGTCTCGATGGCGAGTGGCGACATCTTTGCTCGCCAGATGGGAAGCGAAAAATAGGCAGAAGCCTTGGGTAGTGGCGAGCGAGATCTCTGGGTGGGAGGTAAAGGTTCCGACGCGATCGTTCGCCGTACCATGCTTAAGGCTGATCAGGTGGTCGCGGCGCTGGCACCGACGCGACCAGCGTGGTTCCGCGACCCAGCTGACTCGATACTGAAACATCGCCGCCGAATTGCTGGGCCCGTTCGCGCATGCCGCGCAGGCCATGCGACGTCGTCTTGACCAGATCTTTTTCGTCCATTCCCGCGCCATCGTCGCGGACCTGTAACACATAGCCTTCCTCGTTGATTGCCAGATGAACCCAGACGCGGCTTGCCTTGGCGTGGCGTGCCACGTTGGTGAGCGTCTCCTGGAAAATGCGAAACAGGGCGAGCGCGGCTTCGCGCTCGACTGTGCCGTCCATGTCCGGCGCTTCGACTTCGATCGGAACACCGGTGTGCTTTTTGAACTCCGCGGCCTCCCAGCGAACCGCTGCGGCGAGCCCCAAGTCATCCAGGATGCTCGGACGCAGATCGGTGACGATTTTCCGCGTGGCGGCGACCGCGGACTCGACCAGCCTGACCATGGCCGCGCGCTTCTCACGCAGTGGTTCCATGCCCGCCGGCAGCCGCTCGGCCATCCAGTCGAGGTCCATACGCAGCGCGGTCAGCGTGGACCCGAGCTCGTCATGAACTTCACGGGCAATTCGCGCCTTCTCTTCCTCACGGACCGACTGCAGGTGTCGCGATAGCGACCGCAGGTCTTCGCGAGAGCGTTCGAGCTCGCGCTGCGCGAGCCGACCCTGCGTGTCGTCGTACACGAGCCCATCCCACAAGACATCGCCATGGTCCGGGCGGCGAGGCCTGGCGCGAATATTGATCCATCGTTCAGTGGACTCGTGTGGGGTTCGCAGCCGGCCGCTCCAATTCCAGGTGCCCATCTGCGCGGCAGAAGCTTCGAGCGTCGCCATGAAGTGCGGTCGGTCGTCGGGAGGGATGAGATTGATGAACGCGGATGCATCGGCACGAACGGTGGCTTCGGGCAGGCCGGTCAGCGCCTCGCAGCCGTGGCTCACGTACGTGAACGTAAGCCGGTTCTGCGGATCCCGGGTGAGCTGAAACACCATGCCCGGGACGTTGGACGTCATCCCCTCGTAGCGCTGCTCGCTTTCCCTGAGCGCGCTCTCCATCGCGCGGCGGGCGCTGTTGTCGTAGCATGAGCAGAGATAACCGGAGAAGTTGCCCTTCATGTCGTGATAGGGCCGCCCGACGCAAATCATGGAGCCGTATTCGCCGTTGGCGCGACGCAGGCGAAACTCGACCTCGAACGGGCGCCGCGCGGCGAAGGCCGCCGAATACGATTCCTGCCAACGCGCTCGATCCTCGGTATGAACGCCTTCCAGCCAACCGTCACCGACCTCGGCGTCACGCGCGCGTCCCGTATAGTCGAGCCATGCCTTGTTGAGGTAGTCGCACGCACCGGCGCTGTCGGAGCGCCAGACCAGGTTCGGAAAATCGGAGAACAAGGCGAAATAGAAGTCGCGCGAGCGTTCGGTCTGTTCGCGTAGCTCCAGGCGCTGCGTTGCGTCGCGCGCAACCACGGAAAAGCCCTGCAAGCGGCCATTCTCGTCGCGCATGGCGGAGATCATGTCGTCCGCGCAGTAGCGGCTGCCATCCTTGCGCAGATGCCAGCATTCCTCCTCGAACGATCCGCGACGAGCCGCGATGGCGAGCATGTCCTCCACCGGCCGCATCCGGTCAGACGGATAGAGCATGGAAAAAGGCTTGCCGATCACCTCTTCGGCAGCGTACCCATTCAGTGCCCGGGCGCCCGGGTTCCAGCTTGCGATGCGACCATCGCCGTCGAGCATGAAAATGGCGCAGTCCTTGACCGCGTTGATGATCAGCTGGGTCCGGCTTTCGCTTTGGCGTAGCTCCTGTTCGATCGCATAGCGACGTTCGATGTCATTTTGCAGGCGCAGGTTCGCGAGCTTCAGGTCCCGCGCGCGGCGGCGGGCGGTCTGGAAAAAATAGGTTAGCAGCGCCAGCAGCGTGGCGAGGACGATTCCCAGCGCAAGCGCGGTTTCGGGCAGACCGGATGCGGCGCGGCGCAAGGACTCCTGCGTCGGGGTGACGCGCAGTATCCAGTGGACATTGTGAACGTCGAGCGGCAATTCTTGCGACCACGGACCTTCGGCGCGGGGCGCGTCGGCCTCTACCGACTGGACGACGCGGCCATTTTCGACCAGCTCGACGTGGTGATCCGCAAAACGCCCGTCGATCAGCGACCGCAGCCAGTTGCCGTTTCCCAGGGCGCCTGCGGCAATTCCCCGCAGAGTGTCGCCGTCGAATACCGGCGCGCAGATGACCACGCCCTTGCCGCCGACGACCAGGTCGGTGAATGGCGTCAGCGCGACCGTGCGGGTCTGAATGGCGAGTTGCACGGCGGCGCCGCGCGTGGGGTCGGAAAGCATGTTGTAACCGATGATCTTGCTCTCGTTGGAGCGGGGCGCCACCCAGCGTACGATGGCGTCGGGCGTCGCCCATGAGAGCGACTGGAACTCGTTGACATCGTGAATCAGGCTTCCCGCGTCGCGCGCCCACGTCTCGGCATCGAACGGATAGTGCAGGGTCCGCTCGGCCAGTCGCTGAAGCATGTCGATCCGTGCTTCGAGATCG
>DATNNK010000084.1:0-9265 GCA_035601875.1 Casimicrobiaceae bacterium
CATCGACGTTCTGCGTGATCAGCAGGCAGTCCGGGATGCGTCGCTCGATATCGACCAGCGCGTCGTGCGCCGGATTCGGTTGCACTCTCGCAACGAGCTCGCGGCGCCACGCATACCAATCCCAAACGAGCTTGGGGTGAATCGCAAACGCGGTTGGCGTCGCAAGTTGCAGCGGATCGAATCGCGCCCACAGGCCGGTCTGCGCATCGCGAAACGTCGGCACTCCGGATTCGGCGGAGATGCCTGCCCCGGTCAGCATCGCCAAAGAGCGCGAGCCGGCAAGTGCTCGAGCGGCGTCTGCCGCGGCTCTGCTCTGCTCGGTGGTTTGCATCACGTCGAAGCCTGTGTGTGTCGTCGGGTCGGACCGGAACCGCCTGGGTCAGATGATAAACTGCTGCTAGCCTCGTGGAGGCGCCGCCAGCTCTTCCCGGGACGATCACGGATTCGACCCATGTCCGGCAACACATTCGGTAGGCTGTTCTGCGTTACTTCCTTCGGTGAGTCGCACGGCCCGGCCATCGGTTGCGTGGTCGATGGCTGCCCGCCGGGGCTCTTACTCGAGACCGCCGACATTCAGCGTGAGCTCGATCGCCGCAAGCCCGGAACGTCGCGGCACGTGACGCAGCGGCGCGAAGCGGACACCGTGGAAATTCTCTCCGGCGTGTTCGAGGGACGGACCACCGGCACGCCGATCGCGCTTCTCATCCGCAATGAAGATGCGCGCAGCAAGGACTACGCGGCCATCGCCGACACCTTTCGTCCGGGTCACGCGGACTACACCTACTGGCACAAATACGGGATTCGCGATTACCGCGGAGGCGGCCGACAATCCGCCCGCGAGACTGCGGTGCGCGTCGCCGCCGGTGCGGTCGCGCGCAAGTGGCTGCGCGAGCATTTCTCGGTGGTGATCCGCGGGCATTTGACGCAGCTCGGGCCGCATCGCGTTCCTTTCAAGGGATGGGAGCACGTCGACGCCAATCCATTTTTTGCCGCCAACGACGAAATCGTTCCTGAGTTCGAGGCCTTCATGGATGCGCTGCGCAAGGCCGGCGATTCCTGTGGCGCGCGCATCACGGTGGTGGCGCAGAACGTGCCCGTCGGCTGGGGCGAGCCGGTCGCCGACAAGCTCGACGCCGACATCGCGCATGCCATGATGAGCATCAACGCCGTCAAGGGAGTCGAGATCGGTGCCGGTTTCGCGAGCATCGCGCAGCGCGGCACCGAGCACTCCGACGAAATGACGCCGCAGGGTTTTGTTTCGAATAACGCCGGCGGTATTCTCGGCGGCATTTCGACCGGCCAGGACGTTGTGGTATCGATCGCGGTGAAGCCCACCTCGTCGATTCGACTCGACCGCCGCTCCGTCGACAAGACGGGAAATCCGGTCATCGTCAACACCCACGGGCGTCACGATGCGTGCGTTGGCATTCGCGCCACGCCGATCGCGGAAGCGATGCTGGCGCTGGTGCTGATCGATCATGCCCTGCGCCACCGCGCGCAAAATGCCGATGTCGAGTGCGCGACGCCACGCCTCGCTGCCGCGGCGCCGGACGCTGCGATCGCCCGTGAGTCCGCCCCGGGCGCCATCGACAACCCCGATCCCGACGAAGCCTAAGACATCGTACTGCGCGCCACTCGAGTCCCGACGAAGCCTTAGACATCGTCGTACTGCGCGGCACTCTTCCCGACGAAGCCTAAGGCATCGTATTGCGCGTCACTCGAGCCTCGGCTTCGCCGCGCCCGAACTGCACGCCGATGGTTTCGCCGATCGCGAGCGCACCGGCATCCTGCACGATCGCCCCATCCGCACCGGTGACAATGCTGTATCCACGCTCCAGCACCGCTTGGGGACTCAAGTGCAAGAGGCTCTGTTCGAGCGCGCCGACGCGCTGCGCAAGCGCGGTAACGCGTTCACCTGCGGCGCGCCGCCAGCGCTCGCGAGCTTCGGCGACAGTCGCGCTCTGTCGCGGCGCGGTTCGGAACAGCCGTGCGAGATCCCTGCCCGTCGGCAACAGCGCGCTCCGCTGCCGCTCGCACGCTGCCGCGGCCGTCCGCGCCATTCGCCAAGCGAGTCTCGCCAGCGTTTCCTGTCGCTGTCGGATTCGCGCCGCCGGATGCACCAGTCGGCGCGAAATGAGATCCAGATCTTGCATGCGCAACTCAAGCGCACGCTCCACGGCTTTCCGCCACCGCGCGCCCACGGCGCCAGCGATCGCGCGCAACGCCAGGCGATCGGGAACGACCAGGGTCGCGGCGCCAGTGGGCGTGGGCGCGCGTAAATCGGCGACGAAGTCGCAGATCGTAAAATCGGTCTCGTGGCCGACGCCGCTGACGATCGGAATGCGCGATTGAAGAATCGCCAGCGCTACCGCTTCTTCGTTGAACGCCCACAGGTCCTCGATCGAGCCGCCGCCGCGGCAGAGGATCAGCACATCCACTTCAGCGCGCGCGTTCGCGGCGGCTATGGCCGCAATGATGCCCGAGGCCGCAACGGAGCCCTGCACCGGCGTCGGATAGACGATGACCGGAGTGCCGGGCAACCGGCGGAGCAAGGTGGTGAGGACATCGCGCAAGGCCGCGGCGCGAGGCGAGGTCACGATGCCGACGGCGCGCGGAAACGTTGGCAGCGCGCGCTTGCGATCAGCATGGAACCATCCGGCTGCATCAAGCTTTGCTTTGAGTGCGGCGAACTTCTCGTAGAGCGCGCCCAGGCCTGCCAGACGCACCGCCTCGACCGTGAGCTGGAATTCACCGCGCGCTTCGTAAATGGTCGGCGTAGCGCGAACTTCGACCGAAAGCCCGTCCTTGAGCACGACGTCGAGGAGTTGCGAGCGATGCCGGAAAATCACGCAGCGCACCTGCGCCTGCGAATCCTTGAGCACAAAATAGCAGTGACCCGAAGCCGCGCGCATGAAGTTCGAGATCTCGCCGCTTATCCAGGCGAGACCGAGGTGGCGCTCGATAAGCAGCCGGGCGGAACTGATCAGCAGCGACACCGGCAGCACGGTCGCAGGATTCATGAGCCGATCCGTTTCAATGATTCGATGCCCGCTGACTCGACATTGCGGCCAACGAAATCGGTTTGTCCACGACAACAATCGCGAGGGATTTGCGCTAAAAGGACGCGGGCGCGCATTTTCAGGCGGTCTAAACGGGCACGGTCCGGTGGCGTGCAACTATTACAACCATATGAAAAACCTATAGAAAAAGACGGCAAGAATTTGAGCATGACAATGAAATCCCTACCCGGCAGGCTACTTAGCAAATAAATTTACAAGATATGCACACTTTTATCCACAGATATTGTGGAAAACGGCGCCCGTTTCAAACCGGGCATTGGCTTGTGAGCCTTGCTGCATGCGGGCTACGCGCGGGGTACTCAACGCCTCTGGCATAGCGACCGATGACGGGTACAAAGCCACCGGTTAGAATGCTTGTCCTACTCCATTTGTTCATGAACAAAGTCGATGAGTGCTGCACCGCCACAAAATTCGTCCGCAGCCTTGTCGTCGAATTTCCTTCGGCAAATCATCGCCGAGGATCTACGTACCGGCAAGTATGGCGGCCGAGTGGTCACCCGTTTTCCGCCCGAGCCCAATGGCTACCTGCATATCGGCCACGCCAAATCCATCTGTCTGAACTTCGGCCTGGCTGGCGAAAACGGCGGTGTCTGTCACCTGCGCTTTGACGATACCAATCCCGTCAAGGAAGACGTCGAGTACGAGGATTCGATCAAATCCGCGGTGCAGTGGCTTGGATTCGACTGGGGAGCGCATCTTTATCACGCATCTGATTATTTCGATCGTTTGTACGAGTTCGCGCGGCACCTGATCAAGGCGAGCTTGGCCTACGTCGACAGCTCGACACCCGATGAAATGCGGCGATTGCGCGGAACGCTCACCGAATCAGGAAGCGCCAGCCCGTTTCGCGACCGCTCGGTCGAGGAAAATCTCGATCTCTTTCGACGCATGAAGGAGGGCGAGTTTCCGGACGGCGCGCACGTACTGAGACTCAAGATCGACTTGGCGAGCCCGAACATCAATATGCGCGACCCGGCGGTCTATCGGATCCGCCACATCTCGCATCACCGCACCGGCGACAAATGGTGCGTCTATCCGCTCTACGACTACACACATTGTATTTCCGACGCGCTGGAGCGCATCACGCACTCGCTCTGCACGCTCGAGTTCCAGGATCACCGGCCGCTCTATGACTGGGTGATCGAGCGCCTTGCGGAGGCGGGGCTGTTGCAGCGCCCGCTCCCTCAGCAACATGAATTCGCGCGGCTCAATCTGCTGTACACGGTGATGAGCAAACGCAAGCTCCTCGAATTGGTGGAAGGCGGTCACGTCGATGGGTGGGATGACCCGCGCATGCCAACGCTGGTGGGCCTGCGCCGGCGCGGTTACACGCCGGAATCGATTCGACTGTTCGCCGAACGCATCGGCGTCTCCAAGGCCGATCAGTGGATCGATATGAGCGTGCTCGAGGACTGCCTGCGCGATGATCTGAATGCGCGCGCGGAGCGGCGCATCGCCGTGCTCGATCCGGTCAAGCTGGTCATCGACAATTATCCCGACGGTGAGCAAGAAGAATGCTTTTTGCCCAACCATCCGCAGCAACCGGAGCTGGGCAAGCGCGGGGTTCCCTTTTCGGGCGAGCTGTGGATCGAGCGCGACGATTTCAGTGAGCAGCCTCCCAAAGGATACTTTCGTCTTTCGCCGGGCAAGGAGGTGCGACTGCGCTATGCGTTCGTGGTCAAGTGCGTGGGTGTCGACAAGGACGCGAGCGGCAAGGTAACCGCTGTCCACTGCACCTATGATCCGGATACCCGAAGCGGTACCCCGGGCGCGGAGGCACGCAAGGTCAAAGGCAACATTCACTGGCTGTCGGTGCGACACGCGCGGCAAGCAGAGGTCCGCCTCTACGATCGCTTGTTCGTGGTCCCACAGCCAGGACGTCCCCACGACCTCCTCGACACGACGTCGCGGCCGTCGCTCGGCGCGGACGTCGATGACGAGACGATCACCGAAGATGCCGGCGAACGAAGTTATCTCGACGATCTCAATCCGCAGGCCAAGCAGGTCGTCGCCGCATACGTAGAGCCGTCGCTGGCCGACGTCGCGCCAGAGACGCGCTATCAGTTCGAGCGACACGGCTATTTTGTGGCTGATCTGCGTGACTCACGCCCGGGAGCTCCGGTATTCAATCGCGCGGTGACGCTGCGCGATTCGTGGGGCCACAAGCCCGCTTCATCCTGAAACTGGAAACCGGGATGGCCAAGGACCAGAAATTCAAGATCGAAGTCGAGGACGACAAGGGGGTCTGGCACGATGAACGCGGGGCCGATGGCGCGCCACTGATCTTCGACGACGAAGGCGCCGCGCGCGCGAAGCTCTCCGAACTCTACCCCGTGCTGGTTCAGATGGAGCGCTACGGCGGCGGCAAGCGAACCCGCGTCATCCGCGTCCTGGTCGACGAAGACGACTGGCCTACCGGACCCGGATCGTAGCCAGGCAAACGTGGTGCCGTGCTAGATCGGCGGTATGAGGCCGTCCTTGCCTACCGTGACGCGGTCGGCAAGGAGCGAACCGTCGTTCTGCCGCATGCCGGAGACGACCACGTGCGCGCCGGGCACCAGCATCGACGGATCGCCGGGCTCGACCATGACGATCGGCGTGTCCTTCGGGATCGCGACCACCTTCTCGCCGCCCTTATATCGGAGCGTCATTCGCCGTTCCTGCTCGCCGCCGGCGACCGTGGCGACGGTCGCGTTGGTCATGGTGCGGCCTGCGGTGGCTGACTGGCCAACTCCGACCGATGCCACCGTGGCATTGGTCATGGTGCTGCCGGTCGCAGTATCCATTGGTCGATGGCCCTCGCCGGTGCCACGCATCGATTCCGGAAAAATGTGCACTTCCACCGCAGTCAGCGTTCCATCGGGTCCGGGTACGGCGGTTGTGCCGAGGAAGGTGTCCGGGGCGATTTTCGACGGATCGGCGTGCGAACGGCCGCTTACCGTGTAACGGTCGGCGAGCTTGACCGCGAGCGTTTGTCCGCTATCCGCCTTGAGCTGAAGCGCGCTGCCGTTGATGGAGACGATGTCGCCGCGTATGCGCGACGCCGGCGTCTGCGCGCGGGCGGGGCCGCCGGCAACGACGCACAGGCAAAGGAACAGCAAGACCAACGAGCGAATGCGATCCATGGTGCTTAAAGCTCCAGTCGGGCGGGAACTGGTTTGATGACAAGCTCGACCGCGAGTTCGCGTTCCAACTGGCCTACATGGGTGGAACGAGCCCGTCTTTGCCAATCGCCACCCGTGTCGCCGTCAGGCTGCCGTCAGGTTGCCGAGTTGCAGTGAGCAGCACGTGCGCGCCTGGCTTCATCATGGTGCGGTCGCCGGGTTCGAAGGTCACGATGGGGGCGCTGGCGGGGACGACAATGACTTTTTCTCCGTCCTTGTAGCGCAGCGTCATCCGCCGGCCTGGACCGGCAGCGACGACTTCCGTCACGGTGGCGTTGGTCATCATGCTGCCCGGCTGCAGGTCCCACGGATAGTGACCCTCGTTGCTGCCCCGACCGGATTCCGGGAAGACGAGAACCTCGAGCGCGGTGTGCGTGCCGTCGCTTTGCGGCATGGTCGCGGTGCCGACAAACGCGTTGGGCGTGATGGACTCGATGCCGACCTTCGCCACGCCGGTCACGACGTAGTTTTCCGCCAGCTTGATGGTCAGCATTTCGCCGCTGCGCTCCTTGACCCGGAGATCGAGGCCGTCGAGTGATACCACGTCGCCTCGAATGCGTTGCGTAGGCGCCGCCGTCTGCGCAAGCGCGAGGCACGAGACCAAAAGCGAAAGGAAAAGCGCATTGGCTGCATTGCGATGCATTGCGAACTCCTCGGGAACGGAGGGATGATTATAAGTCTCGCCAGCCGGCGACGGGAGACGTCCCTCCATCCACGCGCAAACAGCTGGGGGATGGAAATAATTCCGGTATTCGGGCCGGGTAGTTTCGAAAGCAGAAAAACATACGGCCGGTCACTGCTAAGCGGTGACCGGCCGTGTGGACCGAAGCGCGCACTTAAAACACGGCGCGCTGACCGAAGCGGATTACTTGAGGTGGTTGGAGACCAGCTTGGTCATTTCGAACATCGACACCTGACGCTTGCCGCCGAAAACCTGCTTCAGTTTTTCGTCGGCGTTGATCAGGCGCCTGTTGATCGAGTCCTGCAGCTTGTTCTTCTTGATGTAGTCCCAGATCTTCTTGGTGACTTCGGTGCGCGGCAGCGGATTGCTGCCCACGACGGCGGCCAAGTAGCTGGACGGCGTCATTGCCTTCATGAATGCAGCGTTGGGTTTGCGCTTGGCGGCGGGCTTCTTGGCGGCTTTTTTCGGCGCGGCTTTTTTCGGCGCGGCCTTTTTTGCCGGGGCTTTCTTCGCTGCGGGTTTCTTCGCCGCGGGTTTCTTCGCGGCCGGCTTTTTGGCGGGCTTCTTTGCAGATTTCTTGGCAGTAGCCATTGCACTCCTTCCTGGTGGTTGATCGCTTCGATGCGACGGCGATGAAAATGGAGTCAGGGTGGAACTCCTGTCAGCAGCCCCTGCACTCCATAGCACAAATATACCGCATTCTCGTCGGCGTGGTGTGCAAATTCTGCGTCGTTTCGGTAGGGCGCCGGCATGAGTGTTGCGTTGGCGAGAATGGGTCGCGCTTGCTTTGCGCCGGCCCGGATGCGCTTTGTTGCAGGAGGTCATGGCTCGCGCACGTTGCCCGGCGTGCCTTTGGCGTTGCCGCGCGAGCGGGGCCCGATCCGGGTGCGGAAGGTCCGCAAGCGCCGCATCGCACGTCGACGGAGGGCTCGTTTCACCGGGCAAGAGCCAAATCACCGATAATGCGCGAGCCTTGCTCTCCCGCACCTGAAATGAACACCGCCGACCTGCGGCGCGAGTACCATCGCGCCACGCTCACCGAAACCGACGTCGACGCGAGTCCGGTCACCCAGTTCAAGCGCTGGCTTGGCGAGGCAGTCAAAGCCGAGCTCTCGGAGCCCACGGCGATGACGCTGGCCACCGTTGGCGAGGACGGATTTCCGGCGGCGCGCATCGTGTTGCTCAAGGGTGTCGACGCAGAAGGCTTCCTGTTTTTCACCAATTATGGCAGCCGTAAGGGCAGGGAGCTCGCCGTGAATCCCCATGCCGCACTGTTGTTCCACTGGGTCGAACTGGAGCGGCAGGTGCGCGTCGAAGGCGAGGTTTCAAAGGCCTCGGTCGCCGACTCGGACGCCTATTTTGCTTCCCGCCCGCGGCTTTCGCGCATCGGTGCGTGGGCGTCTCCGCAAAGTGACCGCATCCCGGATCGCGACTGGCTGGAGCGCGAATTTAGCGCCGCGCAAGAGCGATTCGCCGCCAATCCCGACTCGATTCCGCGACCTCCGCACTGGGGAGGATATCGGCTGGTGCCGACGATGTTCGAGTTCTGGCAAGGCCGGGATTCGCGGCTACATGACCGGATCCGGTATCGACGCGAGGATGCGCATTGGCGCATCGAGCGGCTCGCGCCGTGACTGAGCCATGGCGGTCTCGCGCTTACGCATTTCCGGCGCTGATCGGCCTCGGCATCCTCAATCACACCGTGCTCACCGGCAGCAGGGTCACGGTCTCGCTGTACGCACTATCGCTCGGTTCCTCGACATTCGTCGTCGGCGCCTTGATGGGTCTCTACGCCTTTCTGCCGATGTTGCTGGCGGTGGCCGCGGGTCGGCTCACGGATCGTGTCGGCCTGCGCAAACCGATGCTGGTCGGTTCCTGCGGGGTGGCGATCGCGGCCGCGCTGCCCTGCTTCATGTCGGGGATAGCTCCGCTGTTTGTCACCACCGCGCTTCTGGGCATTTCGTTCATGCTATTTCAGCTTGCGACGCAGAATGCGACCGGGATGTTCGGACACCCATCCGAGCGCGCGAAGCACTTCGCGATGCTGGCGCTGGGCTATTCGGTCTCCGGATTTTGCGGCCCCCTCGTCAGCGGGCTGATGATCGATCATGCGAGTTTTGCCGGGACGTTCGGATTGCTGGCACTGTTGCCTCTGATTCCGGTGACGGTTTTGGCGCGGGACGTTCTGAAGCTGCCGGGGCCTCGCCCCATGGCGGAGGACAGCCCGTCGGGGGGCATCGCCGAGCTTTTCCGCAACCGGCACTTGAGGCGAGTCTTCATCGTCAACGCTCTGCTCGCCGTGGCGTGGGACCTGCATTCGTTCTTCATTCCTATCTACG
>DATNNK010000085.1:0-3328 GCA_035601875.1 Casimicrobiaceae bacterium
TCTACATCGACGAGGAGGTACTCTCGAGTGCCGGCGTAACCGATTTCTCGCGCTACGCGGTGCAACCTGGCAGCCCGCTGATCCCCGATCTGTTTGTCGATTAGGCGAGCCGCGTCGCGCCGGGACCGTTGTGTCCGCCGCTGCCGCCGCGCCTCTCCGTGTTCGCGTCAGGCCCCAACCGTCCATGGCTCCGATGAGGACGACACTCGGTATGCAGCAGCTCCGTTCAGGAGGAGCAGTGCCAACGCCAGGGCGAGGGCAGCGCTAACGCTGACGTAAAGGATGAGAAACGCACCGATAACAGCGCCCAGAAACATGGTGGCAGTGGCAAGTAAGCGGCGGCCTGGATTGGGATTGGCCCCGCCCGCCAGAGGCGAGTCGGCCGCAATTCCCGTCAGCGTCAGCGTCAGCACAGTCGTCGTCAGGTCGGGCACGCCGAGGCGGCGCGCAGTGGCGTTCTGCAGACCCATTGCTAGCGCGAGCAGCACGATGAGGCCATAGCGACCAGAGCCGGCGTCGGTATCGGTCCACAACGTCGACGTGGCGAGCGCGGCGCCAACGAGTCCGATCTGTATGTAACTCGCGATCGCGAGAAAGCGCCCACGATGATGCCCTGTGCCTGCGCCAAGTCGGCCACCGGTGAGGGCGCCGACCAGGAATGCGCCAACCGCAACGACTGACGCGGGGATGGAGAAGTCCGTGGCGCCGGCGACGGCAAAGCCGAGAAACACTACATTCCCCGTCATGTTGGCCACGAAGACGTGACCTAGCTTAAGGAAGCTGACGGCGTCAACCAGCCCGGTAACGACGGTGAGTATGAGCAGCATCGCCGGAAGCGGGCCGTGCCGCTCGTCTCGCAAGAGCTCCGCGGCAGCCGCGCCTGGGACAAGAGGCATTTCACTCTCCAATCTTGTTGGGATATCGTTCGCGCAGATCGTACCAGGCGACCAGCAGGAACCCGCCGACGAGCCCAAGGTGTTCGAAGAACGCATTCTCGATCATGAAACGATCGGCCGCGAAGATCGCATTCCAGAAAGCCGGGTTGGGACATGGCTTCCTGCCAAGAATATGCATTCGCAAGGAGTCGGAGGAAAAGAGTCTCGTCGAACGTTCTGTGGAAGACCCGCGCCCACCCGAGTCGTTCCGTCTCGCGTGGCCGAAAGAGAACGGTGAAGCGCTCACGTGGTAGCGACACCGACTTGATCGGGTACTGACTCCCGCATTATTTTCGTAAAACGCGAACAACTCCGCGTACGATAGCGGTTGATGGTCGCCATGTTCATTCGGCCATTGGGGAAGGGTGGGCAGCCGGGGAGGGCCGCCTTGCAGACGAAGGGCAGCCCTTGGCGCTCAGCACCACACCGATCGCTGGTAGTCTGTCGCGGGTAGAGAGCACCGCGTGGCCGTTGCTGATTGAGGGCATCCTGGTTCTCGTGGCCATCGGCGCGCTACTTCCCCGGTTCGCGGTGCTTGCGGCGCAGGAAACCGGCCGCCAGGGACGGTTCGCCGAAGCTATTGTCACCGTCAGCGGTCTGCCCGATCCCGTCCTGCCCAAGCTCTGTGCAAGTCTCGGGTCGTCTGCCGAGGCCATCGTACGCGACCGTCTGTGTGGCAGAGCGCGCGCGATTCCGGAAGACGAGCGCATCGAGCGCGTGCCGCTCGCCCTGGCGAGCGAGATCGCTCGGGCGAAAGACGCATTTCTCGTACCCCTGAAAGACGCGCAGGCGTGGCTTGCCGACGCTCGGCAGCAGCAACGCCAAGGCGAGTCGCCAGTCCTCGACGGCGGGATCGAATCGGCTGCAGCGGAAATCCAGACGTTCATCAAGCGTTACTCGATCGATAGCGCCCGCGGCGAGGGTCCGCGCCAGCTCACCTGCGCGTTCAACCGGGTGGAGCGCGCGCTTGTGCAAGCTGCCGCAGCCCCGGGCGTGGGCCGCGAGACCGCACGCGCGAACGCGGTCATGCTCCTCGGTGCAGCGCTGGACGGTCATCCGGCGACTCCACTGCTCGCGAGCATCGCCGCGCTTCCGGTCGCTCGCGCGGCTTCACGGGATGCCTGCGACGGGCTCGAGACGGCCGATGTGCTCGCCGCCGCGTCGGCGCTGATGGCCGACGCACGCACCGCATCCGTGAAGACCACCAAGAACGAGGCGATGAGGGCATTGCTTCGAACGGCGGGCTGGCAGTGGGGGGCGTGGGCGCTCGCGGGGCTGCTGCTGCTCAATCTGAGCCGCCGCCGAGGCCTGGCGACGGTCGGCGCCGCGCTCGCGCTCGCGACATGGGCCGCTGCAGCATGGATCGGGCGCGTGCCATGGCCACTCGCATCGGGACATTCGTTGGTGCTGGGTCGCGAATCGGCGTATCTGTTGTCGATACCCGCCAACTTCGTCCTCTGGCTACTGGGGGCGGCGATCGCGGTGCTCCTTGCCACGCCGTGGCTGCGCAAGACGCTCGCATCCGGTTCGCAGAATGTCGCGTCCGTCCTCGGTTATCCCGGCCTGGTCTTCGCGACTGGCATCGGGTGGCTGCTCCTGCTCGATCTGTCGGCGAACGGACAGCCGGGCAACCGCTATCTCGCGCTCTACCACCAAGGCCATCTGTGGTTTGGCATGCTGGCGTTCAGCATTGTTGCATTCGTGCGCCAGCCGCTCGGACGCGCGCTTTCATGGACGCTGTCCCTTTTCGATGGCCTCGCGAGCAGCGTTGGGAGGCGGCTCGGCGCTGCCGGGGGCGTGGCTCTGTTTCTGGTGTTGATGCTGGCGCTGGTAGGCGCCGTCGGATCGCTGTTACCCAACTCACCCCAGCTCACGTCCGAACTAGGCCGCCTGTGGCTTATCGTGGGCGCAGCCTGGTTCTTTTTCATGCGTGGCCCGCCGTTTACCGAACGCCTCGTCCGCAGCGGAAGCTCCCTCGCCTCGCTCCTCCGGTATGTCTGGCCGTTGCTGTTCGTGGTGATTGTACTGATCGGTGCAATGCTGATCACGCACGACATGGGACCGCTGCTGATCGCGGCCTACGCCGCGGGTGCCTTTGTCGCGGCGTCGGTGGCGATGTGGTTGTACCAGCGGCTTGGCACGACCGGCTCGGCTTACGCGCTGGCGGTCGCGCTGTTCGTGGCCTGGATCCTGGCGACGACTGTTGGGCTATTTCGATTCGGTTCGCTCGACGATGTCGCGGCAGCACGGCTCGAGAATCTTGCGGCGCCACTCGCGTCGGCCAACGACCAGCTCGCCCTTGTCACTTGGTTTCAGCGGGCCGCGCCCCCGGCGGGATTCGGGCCGGGAGCGGTCCCGTGGTGCGGCTTCGGGGCGGCAGGCGCGTGCGCCGG
>DATNNK010000086.1:0-7604 GCA_035601875.1 Casimicrobiaceae bacterium
TGGAGCTGGTGATACGCCGAGCATCTTTGCAGCGCTGCCGGCCAGCTAGAACGTCGCCTGGACCGCCTGCAACAGGCCGGGCGATATCTCGGGAACCACGCCGAACCACGCCTGAAACGCGGGCCGCGCCTGGTTAAGCAGCAGACCGAGGCCGTTGACCGTGACATTGCCGCGTGCCCGTGCAGCCGCCAGCAGCGGCGTCTCAGGCGGCGTGTAGATCAAGTCGCCAACGATCGCGTCGGAAGCCAGGCGATCGAGGCTGATATCCAAAACAGATTTCCCGGCCATGCCCTGGTTGGTGGCGTTCGCGAGCAGCGCAACGTCGCTCATGATCTCGTTACGCTGCTCCCAGGCAAATGCGATAACCGGCGGCCCGAATTCGGTGGCGATTCCTTGTGCGCGTTCCAGGGTCCGGTTGACGAGCCGGATCTCCCTCGCGCCCTGCTGCGCGAGACTCGCCACCACGGCGCGCGCGGCAGCACCGGCGCCTACGACGAGGATGGGGCCCCTGTCGGGTCGCCACGTGGGTTTGGCATCGCGCAAGCTCTGGATGAAGCCGTTGCCGTCGTTATTGAATCCTTTCAGCGATCCGTCTTTTTCCACGACGATGGTGTTGACGGCGCCGATGCGCCGCGCCAGCGGATCGACGCTTTGGATCATCGGCATCACGGCCTGCTTATGTGGCGTGGTCACGTTGCATCCCCTGAATCCGAGCACGGCAAGTCCAGGCAACGCGATCGAGAGCTTTTCCGGCGGCACCGGCAGCAGAACATACCGCCCAGACAGCCCATACTGATTGAGCCAGTAGTTATGTATCGTCGGCGAGCGCGAATGGGCCACCGGCCAGCCCAGAAGTCCCGCGATCCCGAATGCGTTTGCGTCTGCCATGCGAGCCTCTCCGACGGAGGATGGATACAGCAGCGGCTACTTTGTCGATGCCGCAGGGACGACGGCGATGACCTGCTGCTTGCCGTCGACGACCTTGGTCATGAAACCGGCGCGGTCCAGGTCGCCGTTCTGATCGTATGCGACGTCGAGGAGTACGCCGGGATTGTCCGCAGTGGTGATCTTCGCACCGTGCATCGCGGCCGCCAGCGCCTTGGAGTCTGCCTTGCCGATCCGTTCCGTCATGACCTTGACGATGTACATGGCGCTATAACCCTTCAGGCCGTTGTGATCCGCCTTGTACTTGAATTCCTTCTGGAATTTCTCGTCGAAAGCCTTGATGGTCGGTTGCGGCGCGTCGGCGGTGAGGCCGACATGCGCGATCGCTCCGTTGGCTGCGTCGCCCGCGAGCTCGATCACCTTCTGACTCGTCAGCGTGGTCTCGCCGACGATCGGCTTGTCGTAGCCTTGCTTCTTCAACTCGCGCAACGCGCGCGCCGACTCTTCTTCGTTGGTGTATACGAACAAGGCGTCTGCGCCCGACTGCTTGACCTTGAGTACCGCTCCCGAGAAATCGAGCTGGCCGGGATCGGTCGACACGTCGGCGATGACCTTGATGCCCTGCGCATCCAGTGCCTTCATCATCACGTCGCGTCCGCCTTTTCCGAAATCGTTGTTCACGTAGATGATGGCCACCGTGCGTGCCTTGAGGTCGTCCTTGATATAGCGTGCCACCTTCGGCATCGCGCTCGATTGCGTGAACGAGGTGCGGAAGATATAGGGATTTCCCTGCTGCGTGATCGACGCCGCTTCGCCGCCCGTGAAATTGGCAATCTCGGCGCGCTTGGTTTCCACCATGCTGACGATGATCGACCCTGAAAACACAGGACCCATCACGACATAGGCATTCTGATCGATCGCCTTTTGCGCAAGCGCTTTCGCCGTTTGCGGCGCAGATTGCGTGTCCATCGATACGTATTCGACTCTACGGCCCAGTATCCCGCCTGCCGCGTTGATCTCCTTCACGGCGAGCTTGATACCATTGTCGAAATTGGTACCCGATGTCGTGCCAGTGCCGGACAGTTCGACCAGACCGACTATTCTTATCGGGTCCTGCTGCGCCACCGACTGCAGGGGCGCGCCGAACACGAGCATCCATAGCATCAAGCGGAGAATCTTCATTATTGTCGCCTCCATCGAATCAAGTGTCGTCTCGAAGCGATAATTTCCTGCCCCGGTACTCCGCAATCGCGCGCTCGAGATCCTTCAACTCCTCGCAGGGCAGCAGGCATATCGCCTTGAGCGCCGCAAGGTGCTTCTCTGCGCCCGCCAGATCCCCCGTCATGAGGTAGGTCTCGCCGATGTACTCGTGCGCGCCGCGATGGCGGGGATCAATCTCGATGGCGCGCTTGTAGTGCTTGAACGCGAGGTCGTACTGCTTCAGGTTGCGGTAGGAAAAGCCGAGAATGTTCTGCAGGTCCGCGTGGTCGGGATGGCGTATCTCCGCGCGCTGCAAAAGGCGCGCCGCCTCCGCCCAGTCCTTCTTCTCGACCGCTCGCTTCCCCGCGGCGTAGTCCTCGTCGCGCGTGGCGAGATCGGGATCCGCCTCGTAGGGATCGGCGGCGGCGATCGGGGCGAACGCCGCGATCGCCGCGCACAACAGGATCGCCCGAATTAGGCGGGCAAAACTCCTCACCGCAGGGCGAATTTCTTCGCGCTCACCAGCTCGGGGCGCGCCGTGTCGGCATCCTTCGCGAGCGCCACGAGCTTCTGGTAATAGCCGGCGGCTTTGGCGCGATCGCCTGCCATTTCCGCGGCGCGCGCGGAACCAAGGTAGTTGCGGAAGCGGTTGGGCTCGCGCCGCTGCGAGGCTTCGAACTCCTTGAGCGCCGCGTCGGGTTGCTTCAACTCCAGCAGCATCTCGCCCAGCAGCTCGCGGGCGGGAACGATGCGGCCCGGAGTGACGATGTGCTTCTCGTTGCTGTCCTCGAGGTCGGCGGCCGCGCGCATGAACTTGAGTGCTTCCTCGGACTTGCCTTCGCCCAGCGCGATCCATCCCGCCGCGGCCAGCCGCTGGATCTCGACCTCGGTGGCCCAGTAGGTGTTCTTCGCGGTCAGCAGCACCTTGTGGAAGGATTCGAGCTGCTCGGCATCCTTGCGCGCCGCGGCGAGATCGCCGCTACGTGCCGCGCCCACACTGCGCGCGAAATACGTGATGGCCTCGACAAAGGGATAGCTGCTGCCGGACGGCTGCAACTTCGCCGCATCCTGCCACGCGCCGCGCTCGAAGGCATAGCGCGCCGGCATCGCGGCGATGGCGTAAGGCGCGACGAAGCGCGAACTCGCGCCGCCCACTTTCATCGCTTCGTCGATGGCTCGACGAGCCTCGGCGTCGCGGGCGAGCTGCAGGTCCGCATACACCATGTAATCGGACGCGTGATAGGCCTCGTCCGGCTCGTTGCCCGCCGTGGCCACTTCCCTCGAGCGCGCGTTCGTGGCGGCAGACTCCTGCCAGGAGCCGACGCGCGTGAAGATGTGCGAGGGCATATGCAGCGCATGCGGTGCGGCGGGCGCGATGGTCGCATAGCGGCGCGCCGCGACGACCCCCTTGTCGGCGATGGGCGGCGCGTCGTAGCTATGGATGAGATAGTGCGCCACGCCGGGATGATCGGGATACTTCTTGAACTCGTCCTCGAGGATGGCGGCCGCCTTGAGGTATGCCGCGTAGGTTTGGTCGGCTTGCGTCTGGGTCCCGGCGGTGTAGAGCGCGTAGAAGATCTGAGCTTCGTCGTCAGTGGGGTAGCGCTGAGCCAGCGCCTCGTAGGCCTTGGCGCGCGAGGCCTGCCGTTCTTTCTCGGGCCGCGTCGCGAAATCCTTGTAGTAGGCCGCAACGGCTTCGATATAGTCGCGCTCGCGCTCGGTCTTCGCGCCAACGCGGCGTCCCTCATCGATGGCCGCCTGTGCCTGCTCGGCGCCCTTCGGCGATGCGCCCTGTCCGGCCAGCGGATTCGACATGAGTATCGAAGCGATTCCCCATGTGGCGATCGCGCATTGGGGATCGTCCTTGAGCACGTCGCGGAAGGCCTTCTCCCCGGCCGAATACCAGAAGGAATGCAGCATGGCCACGGCACGCTCGAACGCCGGCTGCACCCTCGGATCGCAACTGGTCGGGAAGGACACCTTGCCTAGCGGACCGCTTTGGGAATCATCGTGCGCCTGCGCGAGGCCGGGCACGGCGAGTGAAAAAAGGACTGCAAAATGAAACAGGCGGAGTTTCATGGCGCCCTCCTGTGATGGGGTGAGAGGGAATGTCCTGCGTGCGTTACTGTGCGCTGGGGGACGGCGGCGAGTCAATTCGCAACTGAGGCCGGTTGGCTGGAGGCAGGTGGCCGTTGCCGGGTCGCCAAGTAGTGGACGCGCGAAGTAGCGGCCACGCCGTGATGGCCCTGAGCGCGAGCGCAGAATCTGCCTTTCGCGACGTCCTGCCTTTGATCAGGCGTGCCTATCGGGACAGACAGTCCCCGATCAAAGCCCGGCCCGGGTTTTTCCTTTCACCGCCCGATTCACTACGTTTACGGGCCATTCTCCCGAAAGCACACGGCGGACTTCACTGGGCGCTCCCGCCTGTAGGCCGACTAAAGCCTGCTCGCTGTACCAGGCGACGTGGGGCGTGATGATGACGTTGTCGCGGCCGCGCAGCGGATGTGGATCGGGCAGCGGTTCCGGGTCGGTCGTGTCGAGCGCGCAGCCGGCGATCTTTTTTGCGTCGAGCGCGCGGCAGAGCGCATCGGTATCCACGATCGGCCCGCGCGAGCAATTGATGAGAAAAGCGGTTGGCTTCATGTGCGATAAGGCAGCGTCGTTGATCATCTTCCGCGTCTCCGGCGTCAGCGGAGGATGGAGCGACACGAAATCCGACTCACCGAGCAAGTCGTGCAAGCCCATCTTCTTGCCGGGAATGTCGAGCCGTCCCTCCTGCACAAAGGGATCGGCAAAGAGGATGCGCATGCCGAAGGCCGCCGCGCGCACCGCCACCTGCCGGGCGATGTTGCCAAAACCAACGAGACCCAGCGTCCGGCCTGAGACACGGAACATGGGCTTCCCTGGAGGAAGCTCCCACCGGCCGCCGCGTACGAGCCGGTCATACAGGGCGACTTTGCGGGCGCACGCGAGCGCCAGCGCCATGCTGTGCTCGGCGACTTCCTCGATGCAGTAGGTCGGGTTGTTGGTGACGATGATGCCGGCTTGCGTGGCAGCGTCGAGGTCGATGGTGTCCACGCCGATGCCGTAGCGAGCGATGATCCTGCACTTTGGCATGCGCGCCATCACGTCCGCAGTGATGGGCCCGGCGTAGGTGTTGAGCAGAGCGTCGCAATCCTCCGCCTGCGCCAGAAACTCCTCCGGCTTTTTCGTCTGGAGTGCTACGAGATCAGCCATTCCCTCCAGAGTTTTTTTTTCGACGTCCAAGGATTCCCAGACGTAGTCCGTCAATACCACTTTCGCTTTGCCGCCCATGGATTCTCGCTTTAGCGCGGCAGTGCCGGCAGGTCGCTGAAATACTCGGGATTCGTCTTCTCGACGTCCGCTAGATACGACGATGCAAACTGGTCCGGTATGCTCAACCGGGCCGCGCCTTTGAGCGTGTTCTTCAGCACGTCGTCCTCCGCCGCTTCGAATGCTTGCATCACCGGGCGGGAGACTCGCGGGTCGTAGCTGATGTGCTGAATCGCTTTCTTGCCGACGGCGACATCCAGGCCCGGCACCCATTTGGCGAAGATCTCGACCGCCTCGTCGCGGTGCTTTCGCGTGTATTGAGAGGCCTCCGCCAGGCCGGCGACGAAATCCCGGATGACCTGTGGGCTACTCTGGAGCGTCGGCTCGTGCGCCGTCGCGACCATGATGTACGAGAGGTGGCCACCACCGCGAATCACGGTATACGAGTCCGGGACCTGATCGAGAACCACGGAATTGAACGGCTCCCACGAGACAACTGCGTCAACTTTGCCGTCCTTCAAGGCAGGCGCCAGCGCCGGCGGGGCCATGATGTTGACGATTGTCACGTCCTCGTATTTCATGCCGCGGCGGCTCAACACCATTTTGAAATACTCATCGGAAGTCTGCGCCAGAGCGAGTCCGACGCGCTTGCCCTTCAGGTCCTCGATGTTGCCCGGACGAATGCCCGAGTCCTTGCGCGCGACGATCGCGAGCGGCTCGTCGGCGTTGGATCGCGTGGCGTCGTTCTGGATGATGCCGATGACGCGAAACGGGTCGCCTCCATGGCGCGCCTTGAGAAACGTGGTCACGCTCATGTCACCGATCTGCACTTCACGCTTTTGCATCGCGGCTACCATGTCGCTGCCGGTGTTGACGACCTTGAGGTGAACATCGACGCCGTGCTTCTTGAAGAAGCCCTTTTCGACGCCGACGAACATCGGCAAGTGGCCGAAGTTGTTGCCGATGACGACGTCGACCACCGGCAGTTGCTGCGCGGCTGCGGCACCCGAGAGCGCGAGTGCGCACGCCAAAATTGCCTGCGCTGTGATAGCAGTTGATCTGGAATGGTGAAGAATCCTCATAGCCTTCCTCCTTGATGCAGAATGTGCACGCGCTCGCGCGTGCACTACGGCGGCGCGGCGTAGATCTCCGGATTGCAGCAGTTGGGTGGCGTTCGCCCCTCTAGCACGGCAACGATGTTATCCACGACCACGTGAGCCATTGCTTCCCGCAGCTCGGCGACTGCGCTTCCAAGGTGGGGCGTCAGTACGACGTTGGGCATGGTCAGCAACGCCGACTCCACATAAGGTTCGTGCTCGTAGACATCGAGCCCCGCGCCGGCGATACGCCGATCAGTCAGCGCGCGCACAAGCGCCTCTTCGTCGACGATCGGGCCCCGCGCCGTGTTGATGAGGAAGGCGGTCGGTTTCATCAGTGCGAGCTCGCGCGCACCGATCAGATGATACGTCTCGGGCTTCCCCGGGGCGTGGATCGACACGAAGTCGGATTCGCCAAGCAGCCGATCCAGCATGACGTAGTTGAGACCGAGCTCCCGCTCATCACTCTCGGAAATCCGACGCGGGCACCAGTAGAGGATGCGCATCGAGAACCCGCGTGCGCGCCGCGCCACCGCGCGGCCGATGCGCCCTCCGCCGCCGACGAGCCCAATCGTCTTGCCCCAAACAAACGCTCCCTCGAGGTGCGTCGACTGCCCTCCCGGAAATACTCCCGCGCGCAGCAAGCGGTCGCCCTCGACCACGCGACGCGCTACGGCGAGCAGCAGACCGAAATGCAGGTCGGCGGTCGCCTCGGTCACGATCGGGGGTATGACGGTCACCGGGATGCGCCGCGCAGTCGCAGCCGCGACGTCGATATCGCCTGGTGTGATCTTCATCGAAGCTATCGCGCGCAGCTTCGGGTTGGCGGAGATCACGTCGGCGTCGACGCGGTCCTGCAGCAAGCAGAACAGGATATCGTGCTCGCGCACTGCGGCCAGAAGCTCGTCCTTGGTCATGATATGGACCGCGTCGGGATTCCCTTCCACCTCGGCCACGCTGCGCAGGCGCTCGAGCGCGCTGCGTGCTATGGGCTGCGTAATGAACACGCGTAAGCGCATGGGGAAGACGCGTAAGCGCATGAGGAAAACGCGCGGGCGCATGGAAATTCCCGGCCGTGAATCAGCGCATCCAACGCACCACTCCGGCGACACCGTCGACGGCGATCTG
>DATNNK010000087.1:0-3372 GCA_035601875.1 Casimicrobiaceae bacterium
TGGATTGGCGCCGCTACCGCTGCCAGCGCGATTGCTCCCCAAGGGGGTGGTTCGATCCATGTTATTTCCTTTCGAAAAAATACGCGACAGAAATGCCTAAACGCTGCAGCGGTCGCGTTTGCGGTCGGACTATCGGTCTTCCACTCAGACGCTACCATCAGACGCAGTCTGATTTCATCGTAGGACTTTTGTGCGGCCCGGTAACGGCGCGCAATCCCCAGCGCATCGGTGGTGTCAGACTAGTGCCGGATACCGGCACCTTCATATCCCACCGAGAATAGGGAGCCTGACCAATAGCCCGTTTATCGGCGATGGGTGGTCCTTAGCGCTCCGTTGATGGTGCTCGGGAGGTCTCTGGCCTTTATGTATTGCCGACCCGCATCGTTGACGTCGAGCGTACCCCGCGAATTCTTCTCGCTTAATCCAGCCGCAGCAAGAGTCCCGACTACGGAGGAGGGCATAACACCGCGCGGCGAACCAAATGCAGCCCTAACCAACCCCTCTTCTTCTGCGCCAGTCAATTGCAATTCCAGGGGGATAGCGTCGGCCATCATCAATTCCGTTCAGACGCAGCCCTAGAATCGCGGCGCGGGCCGCTACGCTTGAGAAGAAGGTAGCAAGTTTCGACCGCTGGACGCAAACCTGCTGAAATCGCTCATATTGAATGTGCATATGTGAGACGGCCAACATAACTTGGCTTCAAGGCTAGCGCCTCGTGCGGATCTGACGTAGACACTGGCTGTGAGGTCACATCTGGGGTTGCGACACTAAGCGCTTAAGCAAGCTTGACGAGTTGCTTGCCGAAGTTGTCACCCTTGAGCAGCGCGATAAGACCCTTCGGCGCCTTGTCGATGCCATCGACGATCGATTCGCGGTACTTGAGCTTCCCTTCGGCGAGATAGCCGCTCAAGCCGTCAAGCGCCTCGCTGTAGCGGTCTTTCCAGTCGAAGAAAATCATCCCCTGCATCTTGATGCGATTGACCAGCACCGAGCGCAGCATCTTGTAGCCATACGGCTCGGTCGCGCTGTATTCGGCGATGAGGCCGCAGACGACGATTCTCGAGAACAGGTTCATCACCCGCAGGACGGTGTCGAGTATCACACCGCCGACGTTCTCGAAGTCGACATCCACGCCCTTGGGGCAATGCTCCCGCAGGTCTGCCAGCAGATTGCCCGCCTTGTAATCGATGCAGGCATCGAAGCCCAGCTCCTTCACGACGTAGTCACATTTTGTCTTGCCACCGGCGATGCCGACGACGCGGCAACCCTTGATCTTGGCGAGTTGCCCGACGATGCTGCCTACTGCGCCGGAAGCGGCTGAGACAACGACGGTGTTGCCCGGCTTCGGTTGGCCGATCTCGAACAAGCCGAACCACGCGGTTATTCCCGGCATGCCCAGGATACCGAGGTAATACGACACAGGTGCGCGCTTGGCGTCGATCCTGGTGAGCTCTTTGGCGCTCGCGATGCCGTAGAGCTGCCACCCCAGTGGGGTCAGAACCTTGTCGCCCGACTTGAAATTCGGGTCGCGCGATTCGACCACTTCGCCGACCGTCTGGCCGACCATCACTTCGCCGATCTCGGCCGACTTCGCGTAGGACTTCGCGTCGCTCATCCGGCCGCGCATATACGGGTCGAGCGAGAGCCACTCGTTCCTGACCAGCACCTCGCCGGGCCCGGGCTTGTCGACGGGCACCTCGACAATTCTGAAATTGTCTTCTGTCACCGCGCCCTGCGGGCGACTGGCTAGCAGGACCTGCTTGTTCAGTGCAGCCATTGACGTAACCTCCGATGTTTACCATTACACGATCCCTGGCACAATTCCGTCATTCCGCTCATTTTGGTAACTGAGCGGGAATCCAGAGTCGTTGGTACGAACGCCGCTGCGTCCCCGCTGAAGCCTGCCCTCGAATGCCTGAATCGGGGGCGGGGACGACGAACATCTGTCCGGAATCTGCTCAACGCTCAGGAAGGCTTGGCGAATCGCTCGAGGTGATGATCGGCGTCGCCGAACTGCTGCGCGATCATCGTCAGCCGCCGAAACGTGTGGCTGATCTTCAGCTCATCGCTCATGCCCATGCCGCCGTGCAGCTGAATCGCTTCCTGAGCGACATGACGGCAGGCATCCGCGATCTTGATTTTCGCTGCCGAGACGGTGCGTTTTCGCTCGACAGGATCGGTCGCCGAATCGACCTTGGCGCAGGCGAGGCCCGCCATCGATTTCGCCTGCTCGCCGCTGATGACCATGTCGACCATGCGATGCTGCAGTGCCTGGAACGAACCTATGGCTACGCCGAACTGCTTGCGTGTCTTCAGGTATTCGAGCGTGGCGTCGTTGGCGTACTTGATCGCGCCAACGGCTTCGGCGCAAAGAAGCGCAGTCGCATAGTCGACAACCTCTTCGATCAGCGCGAGTCCGCGGGCTTCCTGACCGAGCAATGCGTCGGCAGGGACATGCACGTCCGCGAAGACGACGTCAGCCGCTCGCAATTCGTCGACGGTGCGATAGGCGGCCATCGAAACGCCCGGTGCTCGCGCATCCACGACGAAGACGCTGATGCCTTCCGGATCGGTATCGCCCCCGGAGGTGCGTGCCGAGACGATCACCTGATCCGCGCACGGGGCGTGGACGACGATACGCTTTTCGCCGGATATCGTGTAGCCGGCGCTCGTTGACTTGGCCCGGGTGGCAATGTGCGCAAGCTTGTAGCGCGCACCGCTTTCGGTGTGCGCGAAGGCCATCTTCAGTTTGCCGGCGCTGACGAGCGGCAATATGGCGTGTTGCCGGGCGTTGGTGCCGGCCCTCGCCACGAATTGCGCACCCAGGCCGACCGTCGACAGATACGGTTCGACGACCAGCGCCTCGCCGATGGCTTCCATGACGCTCATCAGATCGACCGCGCCGCCGCCGAAGCCGCCGAGGTCCGCCGAGAACGGCAGGCCGAGGAGGCCGATTTCGGCGAACGTCGACCAGATCGCATGGCTGTAGCCCTCGTTCGACGCGACGATCTTCTTGCGCGCCTCGAAGGTGTAATCCTTGTCGATGAAGCGCTTGACCGAGGCGGCGAGGAGCTGCTGTTCTTCGTTGTAGTCGAAGTTCATCGCGTCGTCATAAACCGAGCGCCATCTTGGCGATGATGTTGCGCTGGATTTCGTTCGAGCCGGCGTAGATCGAGGTCTTGCGAAAGTTGCAGTAGCGCGGCGCGAGCGAAGCCGTGAAGTCGTCGAAGCCAACGCTTCCATCGACCGGCGAAAACGGCTGCGCCAGCGGTCCGACCGCCTGCATCATCAGCTCGGTTAATACCTGCTGGATCTCGGTGCCCTTGATCTTCAACATGGAGACTTCGGCGCCGGGGGCACGCCCGCCGCGAA
>DATNNK010000088.1:0-5579 GCA_035601875.1 Casimicrobiaceae bacterium
GATGCCGAGCGGCTGAAACCGCTTGGCGATCGTCGGCAAGCTTTCGTCGGCGGCGAGAATGCCCTTGCCCGGCCGTATCAGCTTCGCGATGGTGGCTTGCAGTTCATCGTTGGTGTTCATCTTGCTGCTCCCTCTTTCTGCTCAACGTATCAGTCGCTCCGCCGGACCGGCGAGCGTCATTGACGATTCTTCGCTCATTGCGCACTCCAATGCCGGGCGTCAGTGTGAATCAACGGCCTGCTTCAGGCTGGGGACGAACTCCGCGCCATGCTGCACGGTAAGGGTCGACGATTGCAGGGTGTCGCCGATCGGCCCGACCCGCCCGCCAAGGCATTGGCCGAGGAACTGTTCGGCGACAGCGTTGAACGCGATACTGTTTTCCGGGCGCGCGAAGCCGTGACCTTCATCCGGGAACAACACGTAGGTGACCGCGATTTTTCTTGCCTCCATCGCGGTGACGATTTGATCGGACTCGGCTTGGTTGACTCGCGGATCGTTGGCACCCTGGCCAATCAGCAGCGGCTTCTTGATCGCGTCGGCCTTGAACAGCGGCGAGCGGTCGTGCAGCAGCGTCCGGCCTTCTTCGTTCGTCGGATCGCCCATTCGCTTGTAAAACTGCACCCGCGCGGCCTCCCAGTACGGCGGAATCGTCTTCAACAACGTGGCGAGGTTGGACGGGCCCACGATGTCGACTCCACAGGCGAAAGTGTCGGGGGTAAACGCGAGACCGGCAAGCGTGGCATAGCCACCGTAGGAGCCGCCCATGATCGCCACCCTGTCGGCCGTCGTGATCCTGTTGGCCAGCGCCCAGTTCACCGCGTCGATCAGATCGTCATGCATCTTCGCGCCCCACTGCAGGTCGCCGGCGGAGATGTAGCTCTTGCCGAACCCCGTCGAGCCGCGGTAATTCACCGACAGCACCGCGTAGCCGCGATTCGCAAGCCACTGATGATAACTGTTGTAGCCGTACGAGTCGCGCGCCCATGGACCTCCGTGAACGAAGAGCACCATGGACAACGGCCGCTGAGGACGGCCGCTGCCATCGGTATCGGATCCGGGTGGCAGCGACAGGTACGATACCTCGGTGCGCCCGTCTCGGGTGCGGATCTCCTCCGGATGCATCGCCGCTAGCGTCGCGCCTTCGAGTTGCGGCCTGCTCACGAACAGCTTGGTCAAGGTCTTGCCCTTGCGGTCGTAAAGGTAGGTGGCCGAAGGCGCCGTTACCGGGTCGACCGCAACGGTCCAGAAATCATCCGCCTGTGTCCGCGAGGTCACATTGACCTTGCCCGTCAGCCGCGACTTCAGAAAATTGAAGTCGCCCTTGACCGCGGGATCGATCACGCTCCACTCGCTCTTCAGGTACTCGACTTCGTACGCCTGAACCTTGCCTGTCCGAGGGTCAGTGAGCACGCTGCCGACGTCGGCTTTGGTGCTCTCGGCGATGACCCTGGTCGCTCCGCTGGCCACGTCCTGGGCGACCAACGCAGCCGTGTCGCGGCCCCGCGAGTCGAGCCAATAGAGGAGCTTGCCGTCGCGCGTGTAACCCATCGGCATCGTGGTCTGCGAGTCGTCCAGGCCGACGCTGCTGAACGGCTTTTCTTCGACGGTGCCGCCTCGGACGTGGAAGAAATCGTTGCCGCCGTCAGGACGCGACTTGATGGCCAGACGCAACTTGAGATCGTCATCGGCAACGAACTCCGCGAAGTCACCGGTGTTTTTCAGAACTTCGGTGAGCTTGCCGGTGTCGAGATCCAGACTGTAAACATCGTGCCAGCGCGGATCGCGCTGGTTTACTCCGATCAGAATGCGGCTTTTGATGTGCTTGCTCAAGCCGACGATCTGGACCCTGGTCTTGTCGAACGGCGTCAGGCTGCGTTGCTTCCCGTCGGCCACGTTGACGCTGTATAGCTGGAAATTCTCGTCGCCGCCCTTGTCATTGATGAACAGGATGGACCTTGAATCCGGCGCCCAGAAGTACTCGCGGATCGGGCGCGTTTTCTCACCGGTGACGGCGCGCGCCTTCGTCAAATCGGATCTTGGTGCGAGCCAGATATTGAGCACCCCCTCCTCCGGCGCGATCC
Organism: Casimicrobiaceae bacterium; assembly: GCA_035601875.1. GTDB lineage: Bacteria > Pseudomonadota > Gammaproteobacteria > Burkholderiales > Casimicrobiaceae > PALSA-1003. The sequence continues at coordinate 2,082 of DATNNK010000088.1, forward strand.
AGGACAGCCACTTCCCATCGGGACTCACGCGGCCCGCGACCCGGCTGGGATTGCCGAACAGTTTGCTGCGCTCGATCAGCGGCGGCGCGGACACCTCCGCTGCGGTCGCGACCAAGCTCGTCGAACAAGTCGCGGCGAGAATCGCCATGGCTGCGATTAGTCTCTTGATAGTCATTGGTATTGGCTCACCGTCGTCGATCCAATGCCAGGCATATCGAATCCAGCCGCCTTTAGCTCTTCGATGAGCGTCGTCGACTCGCGCGGCGCGATTTCGACCAGCGGCGGCCTTACCCGGGACCAATCTTCGTCTTTACTCCAGTGGGCGACAGCACGTTTCATGGCGGCGATCATCGGATATTGGGCGAATATCTTGCGCACGCTGTCGAGTCGTCCTTGCATGGCATCGGCGTCGCTCGACATCCATTGGCGATGGAGCGCGGCGATCTTCGCCGGGTTGACGTTGGCGGTGGCGCTGATCGCTCCCTTGCCGCCATTGCGCATGTTGGCGAGCAGAAACGTCTCGCTGCCGACGAACACGTCGAATCCGGCCTGGGAGAATTGGTCCAGGACCGCCTTGGTGTTGCTCCAGTCGCCGGAGGAATCCTTCATCCCGGCTATCGTTTCCGGGTAAGCCTTCAGCAGACGATCGATCAGTCCCAAGCTGATGCCGACCTGCGCCACCGGCGGTATGTGGTAGAGATAGATTCGCAAGCGCTTGTCGCCCACGCGCTCTATCGTCTCCGCGAAACTGCGATATAAACCTTCGTCCGCGACGCCTTTGTAATAGAAGGGTGGAAGCATCAGGACGCCGGCACAGCCGAGCTTTACGGCGTGCGAGGTGAGACGAACCGTTGCGGGCAGTGAGCAGCATCCGGTCCCCGGCATGAGTCGCCGCGGATCGATTCCTGCTTCGACCAATCGCTCGAGCAGATCGATACGCTCATTCTCGGAAAGAGAGTTCGCCTCGGAATTGGTCCCGAAGACGGCAAGGCTGACGTCGTTGGCGAGAAGCCACCGGCAGTGGCTGACGAACCGCTCCGCGTCGGGGACGTAGCCGCCCTTGAATGGGGTCAGAACGGGGGAAAGAATCCCCTTGATGCGATCGGTCATGTCTTCCATGTCAGCTGATCGTGGTAACGCGGAGCCGCGCGCCGGGATCGGCGCCCGAAGGGCGCCTTCTTTCTGCGTAGCTTTGGCTACCGAATCGCAAACGCATGCGTTCCGGGCCGCTGCGGATATTACCTCATGACCGTCCATGGCTTGGCCGGGGACTGCGCGTATCGCTTGACCGCCTTTTCATCGAAATCGCAGCCCAGTCCCGGAGTCTTGGGAAGCGACAGATAGCCGTCCTTGTGCTTCAGCTGGGTGTCGATCAAGCGCCGGAAATTGAGCACCTGATCGTCGATGAAGAATTCGACATAGCGCGCGTTCGATGTCGATGCGACCAGGTGCGCGTGCAGATCGTGAAACCAGTGGGGGCACATGGTCACCCCGTAACTGGCGGCGGTCGCGGCAATGCGCCGCCACTCCGAGATGCCGCCGCAAACCAGGGCGTCCGTCTGAAGAATTTCGGCACCCCCTTTGTCGAGAAGTTCCTTGTGATACCAGCGGCCGTAGCCAATTTCTCCCGTCGCCACCGTTGTAACAGTGGAGCGCGCCAGGCGTGCGTGCAGGTCGATTTCGTCCGGACTGAACGGCTCCTCGATCCAGTATGGCTGGTATGGTTCGTATCGCTCCATGTAGCGCATCGCAGTCGGTAGGTCCAGCCAGGCGTTGTTGGCGTCCAGCATCAAGATCACATCCGGCCCGATAGCCTCCCGCACGGCCTTGATCCGCGCCTCTTCCTGCGCCGGCGACAAACGCCCGACTTTCATTTTGACGGCCTGGAATCCGGCCGCGACGTACGAGGCCATCTCCTCGCCGAGTTTTTTTGGCGTCTTGCCGTCCAGATAGTAGCCGCCGCTGGCGTAGGCAGGAACCTTGTCATCGGCGACGCTGCCCAGATACTGATACAGCGGGAGCTTCGCACTGCGCGCATTCAGATCCCAGATTGCCGCATCTAGCATGCTGAGCGCGCGCATGACGCTGCCAGCGCGGCCCTGTAGCAGCGATTCCGAATACATTTCCTGCCACAATCCTTCCACACGGAGCGGGTTCTGTCCGATGAGCTTCGGCGCGAGGATTTCCTCCACGGCGATTTGTGCGATGCGTCCGCCCGCGCTACCTACATAGCAGAACCCGATGCCCTCCAAGCCGTCGGTCGATCTGACTTTGACCAGACAGTAGTCGCGTGCGCTCACCGTGCGGGTCGCGAATGACGTGACGCGGTCAAGTGGAACGCGGGCGACGCAGACGGATACCGACTCGATCTTGCTCATTGCCGTGTCCTCCGATCTTGCATGCCGTAAGAGTGGTTGCGCGGTTTTAGCCGAAACATACGTGATAAGGTTTCCGTTGTCCCTCGCAAGCGTCGAGGATATCTCGATGCAGAATGACGGACCACGAGGTCTTTGCAACAAGGCCTGCATCCAACGCCCGGCACATCGCCCGAAGTCGTGAGGGCTTATCTGCGATGTTGCCACCTCAATGTCCCGCAACGACGCGGGCGGGGTCTAGCGAACGATCGTTCGTTTAGGCAAGCAGTTTTGGGACCCACGACGCGGGCGCGCTAGACTTTGGCCGTGTCCGCGCGCGCTGCCTCACTGATAGCCGAACTATTTCGCGCTTCCCCGCTGCGCCACGGTAACTTCCGGCTTTTTTATGCTGGATCCGTCGCCGCTGCATTGGGCTACACGATGCAAGCCACGGTGGCCGCATGGCTGATGGCAACGTTGACTCCGTCGGCGTTGATGGTCGCTCTGGTGCAGACGGCGAGCACCGCCCCTTCGCTGCTGTTCGGGCTTCTGTCGGGGTCGCTGGCCGACATTGTCGATCGGCGGCGGGTGGTTCTGATGACTCAGGGGGTGCTCTTCGCGGCGACGGTCAGCCTGGGCATTGCCACGCTGATCGGATTGATCGGTCCGCTGACGCTTCTGGGGCTGACCTTTCTCATCGGCACGGCCTTTACTTTCTACCTGCCTGCGCAGCAAGCGAGTGTCAACGATCTCGTATCGCGCCAGGACCTGCCGCGTGCCGTTGGACTCGGCGCAGTCGCGTTCAACCTGGCCCGCGCCGTGGGTCCCGCGCTGGCGGGGGCGATTGCAGCATGGATAGGCACCGGCAGCGCCTCGATTGCGAGCGCGTGCTTTTTCGTGGTTACGATCATCGCGGTAAAGGGATGGGAAAAAAACACGCCTGCTCTCCCGGGCGTTCCCGAGACATTGTTCTCCGGCGTTCGAAGCGGCCTGCGCTATGCCCGACATTCACCGCTGATGCGGGCGCTGATCATCCGCAACCTGAGTTTCAGCATCTGCGCGAGCGCGCTGTGGGCTCTGCTGCCCGTGATCGCGCGCGACCAGCTCTCGCTCGGCGCGGGTGGCTTCGGCCTTCTTTCGGGGG
>DATNNK010000089.1:0-3974 GCA_035601875.1 Casimicrobiaceae bacterium
ACTTCCCTATCGGCGAGGCATGCGTCAGGGCGAGGTTGCCACCGGCGTGGTCACGACTGGCGGCGCTTGCATCGGCGCCTGGTGTTTCGGCTGCGGATACCAGCTCAGCACGGCGAGCATCACGAAAAACCCGATCACGTAGGTGGGCGCCACGAGCCATCCACTTCGGAGCCAGCGCAGCGCTTCCTTGCCTTCGGGGAACATGTTCGACAATGCGACGCCCGCCGATGAGCCGAACCAGATCATCGAGCCGCCGAAGCCTACCGCATACGCCAGATAGCCCCAGTCATAGCCGCCCTGCTGCAGCGCTAGCACCGTGAGCGGAATGTTGTCGAAGACCGCCGAGACAAACCCCAGCCCCAGCGCCACACGCCACGATGCGTCCGGAAGCCTGTGCACCGGCATCATCGACGCAGCAAGAACCAGCGACAGCAGAAAAATACTGCCGCGTATGGCCGCGGGCAGCTCGCCCCATGCGGGCTAGCGTGGCGGCACGCATACCAGCAACGTCACCCACACGGCGGCGCCGATGAACGGGAAAGTGTCGGAAATCTCGTTGAAGCGCACGTTGATCACCACGTGGACCACGATCGCGATGACCAGAATCAAGGCGACGATGAACACTCGCGCCCTATCGACCACGATGCCGGCAACGGGCTCCTTGGTGGTCGGCGAGTAGCGCTGCTGCTGCAGGGCCGCCGGGACCCCGAAAACGAGCATCGCCGTGCCAGCAGCAACCTACGCTTCGAGCACCTGCAAGGGGTGCACGCCATCGATCCACATCATGGTCGTCGTCGTGTCGCCGACGACACTACCCAAGCCGCCCGCGTTCGATGCGGCGACGATCGCCGCAAGATAGCCGATGTGCACCTTGTTCCGGAACACCGCGCGCGCGATCGTGCCGCCGATGAGCGCCGCGGCGATGTTGTCGAGAAAGCTCGACAACACGAAGATCATCACCAGCAACACGAGGCCACCCTTCCAGTCGTCGGGCAGGAATTGAGGCCGCCGGGCAGGGACGTTGCCTCGAAGTGCTTCGACAGCAGTGCGAAACCGAGCAGCAGGCCGGGCAGGTTCGTAAGCAGCACCCATTCGTGACCAAGGTGCGCAAGCCAGCCGTCGAGGCCCGGCCCTTCTGCGAACGGCGAGACCGCGATTTTGAACACCGAGATCACGGCGAGGCCGGTCACGGCGATCGCCAGCGTGTGTCGATGAAAGAGCGCGATACCGGCCAAGGTCAGCGCAAAGAGAATAAAGTCGATCGGAATGCCGATGACGGCGGGTGGTTCGACCGGAGCGCCCCAGGCTGTCATTGGCGCTAATAAAAGGGTAAGCGACAACCACCGACCGACGAAATGGCCAGGGTGAAGGCCGGCGCGCTCATGAGGCATGAATGCTCCCGATAAGCGAAGGCCGCAGATCGAAGCTCCACGGACCAAACGCCCCCGATGTGCCGTCGGGGGTGATTTTGTGACGGCGATTGTAGCGTGCAGATCGTTCGAGCCAACTAAAAGGCGCCGAAAGCCCCATAATTGCGCCACCCCGCAGGCCCCGGTTCCATGGCAGGTTCTTTGCTTGTGGGTCCCTGTTTACATCCTTAGACTGCGACAGCTGCCTGTTTCCCCAGCCTTTACGGGCGAAAGGGACACGGCGGCGCGACCCGGTGCCATGGCGCACACGAGATCACTGACCCTGCTCGATTCCCCGACGCTGCCGACTACGGGCGAAGGAACGGAACGGGAGTCCTTGCTGGCGCTTTCACAGCGCAAGCTGAACGCGCTCGGCCTGCCGGTCTGCTACATCGACGCGGACCAGCGCTATCGTTTCATCAACCGCGCCTTCCTCGACTGGACCGGCCGCGCCCAGGCCGAAGTCATCGGCCGCGAAGTCGTCGAAGTCGACGGCCGCGAGCTCTACCAGCTTTATCATGCCTATCTCGAAGCCGCGCTTTCCGGCGAGCGCGTCAGCTTCGAACGCCAACTCACCTCGGTCAAGCGCAACGCTTTCTGGATCCGCGTCGATTATTACCCGGATCGCGGGCCGCAAGGCGATGTGCGTGGCGTGCTGTCCACTTTCACCGATGTCGACAACATCAAGCGCCTCGAGCTCGAGGCCGGCGAGCGCGAGCATCGCTTACGCATCGTCACCGACAGCGTCGGCCTGCCGATCTTCTATTTCGACCGCGCGCTGCGGCTGCGCTTCGCCAACAAGCCCTACGGCAAATATATCGGCGGCGAGGTCGATGATCTCCTGGGCCAGCCCCTCAAGAACTTCGTCGCGACCGACGCCCTCGCCGAGATGCAGAGCTACATGGAGCGCGCGTTTGCCGGCGCGACAGTGAGTTACGACCGCCGCGAGCGGGCTTCGTCCGGGGAGCTGCGCTGGGTGCGGATCACGCTGTTTCCCGACCGCGAGCCCGGCGGCAAGACCGGTGGCGCGTTCGTGGTCATCAACGACATCGAGGACGACATACGCATCCGCGAGGCGCTGAAGTCACAGGAAGCGCAGCTGCGTCTGTTCGCCGACAACATTCCCGGACCGATCGCCTATCTCGACAAGAAGCTCAAGTACACGTTCGTCAATCAGGCATTCGCCAACTGGGTATGCCGGCCGCAGGATCAGATCTACGGCAAGACTCCGTATGACATCATGCCGCACGACGTCAATTCGTTTTTGCGGCCGATCATCAAGCGCGCGCAGGAAGGCGAGAACGTCGAATACGAGCGCGTCGGCATCAGCGCCGACGGCCAGCGACGCTGGATGCACGGCCGGATCGCGCCCGACCTCGATGGCACCGGCAAGGTCCGGGGGCTGTATTGCACCGAACACGACATACACGATCTCAAGCTGACCGAGCAGGCGCTGGCGACCCGCGAGGAGCAGCTCCGGCTGTTCACCGACAACATTCCGGAGCCGGTAGTATACGTCGACGTGGAAGGCAACTACACGTTCGTCAACGATGCGTTCCTGCATCTGGTCGGCATACCGCGCGAGGAAGTCATCGGGAAGTCGGTCAAGGAGGTGCTCGGGCCCGAAGTCTCCGATCTGCAGCAGCCGTACGTCGATCGCGCGGCCAAGGGCGAGAGCGTCACCTTCGAGCGCGAGCACATCGATATCAATTGTCGGCAGCGGTGGCTTCGCAACAGCATCTTCCCGGACATGAACTTCGACGGGACCATCAAGGGCTACTACATCGTCGGCCACGACATCACCGACCTGCAGCAGGCGCAGAACGCCCTGGCTGCGCGCGAATCGCAGTTGCGCGCGATCATGGACGGCGTCCCGGCGCCGGTGGCCTATCTCGATCGCGACGAGCGCTGTCAATACGTCAACAAACCATTTCTGCAGTATTTCGGGTTGAGCGCCGAGCAAGTCCGCGCGCTCCGACTGCGCGACGTGGTCGGGCATGGCATCTACGCCAGCGCGCAGGCGATGCTCTCACGTGCGCTGCACGGCGAATCGACCTCGTTCGATCGCCTGGTTCCGGGAGCGGGCGGCGCGAAGCGCTGGATGACCATTCGGGTGGTGCCCGACGCGACGCCTTCGGGCGAGGTGCACGGCGCATTCGTGCTGATGAACGACATCCATGGCCTGAAGCAGGCGCAGGAGGCGTTGCGCGCGAGCGAGGCCGAGCTGCGGCTCATCATGGACAACGTGCCGGCGCGCGTGGCTTACATCGATCGCGAATACCGCTATCGGTTCCTGAACCGGCATAACGAGGAATGGCTTTCCGAAAGCCGCAAGGAGCTCACCGGCCGACCGGTGGCCGAGGTTCTGGGCGACGCGCGGGCGCGGCAGCTGCAGCCGCTGCTGACGCGAGTTCTTGCGGGTGAAACCATTTCCACCGAGCTGCTCCTCGTGCAGCCCAACGGCGAGCAGCGCTGGGAGTCGATCCACTTCGCGCCCAACCGCGACGCCGAAGGCAACGTGATTGGCATCTACGCGGTGCACACCGATATTCACGACCAGAAGCG
>DATNNK010000090.1:0-5604 GCA_035601875.1 Casimicrobiaceae bacterium
CGACATCGTGGGGTTCGACGACCTGGCGGCGAAGGTCAAGGAAGGGTTCATGGATTTCGACGTGGTCATCGCGACACCCGATGCGATGAAGGTCGTGGGTCAGCTTGGCCAGATACTGGGCCCGCGCGGCCTGATGCCCAATCCCAAGGTCGGCACGGTCTCGGCCGACGTGAGCACTGCGGTCAAGAACGCCAAGGCGGGTCAGGTTCAGTACCGCACCGACAAGGCCGGCATCATCCAATGCACCATCGGGCGCGCTTCGTTCACGCCGGAGCAACTCAAGGCCAACCTGGTTGCCCTGATCGAGGCGCTGAACAAATCGAGGCCGGCGGGGACCAAGGGCATCTACGTCAAAAAGATCAGTGTCTCCAGCACCATGGGGACGGGTGTGCGGGTCGATTCATCGACGTTCCTGCAGCAGGGACAGGCGCACTGACAGGAATCAGGTATGAGGTACAGAGTTGAAGCATTCAATTTGAGGGAGCGCTGAACGGAACAACGTGCAGCGGACCGTCAAAGACCGCCGGGGCGAAAGCTTAATGACGGAGTCGGGGCGAGGTCGCGGGAATTTGCTGATTCCTGATGCCTGATCCCCGATCCCTGATCCGGCGCAGATGGTGTCCCTTTAGTCAGGATCACTCCTGGCTCAAGGTCACCGCAGTCGCTTAAACCCGGCTTTTCGCCGGGTGACGCAAAAGTAATGGATCGTGGAGGTGGCTTTGGGTCTTAACTTGGAACAGAAGCAGGCGGTAGTCGCGGAAGTCGCGAAACAGGTCGCCGGCGCTCAGGCCATCGTGATGGTCGAGAACCGCGGCATGGCGGTGGCCGCAATGACGCAGCTTCGCGCAAAGGCACGAGCTTCAGGGGTGTATTTCCGCGTGGTCAAGAACACGCTGGTACGCCGCGCGGTGGCCGAAACGCCGTTCGCATCGCTGGCCGACAAGATGGTCGGCCCGCTTGCGTACGGCATCGGCGCCGATCCCGTCGCCGTGGCGAAAGTCCTCAACGACTTCGCCAAGGGCAACGAGAAGTTCGTCATCACGGGCGGCAGCATGCCCGGGCAGCTGCTGACAGCGAAGGAAATTTCCGCGCTGGCCGCATTGCCTTCGCGCGATGAGCTCATTGCCAAGCTGCTCGGCACCATGCAGGGGCCGATCGTCAAGTTCGTTCGAACGCTCAATGAAGTACCGGGCAGGTTCGTGCGTACGCTGGCGGCGGTGCGCAATGCGAAGCCGGCGGCATAGTGGCCACTTAGGCCAACACCGAACGCGAATATCGAAAACTGATCTCAATCGTTTGCAAACTTTCGAACCAGGAGTGAATCATGGCTGTTGCACAAACTGAAATCCTCGACAAGATATCGTCGATGACCGTCCTCGAGCTTTCCGAGCTCATCAAGGCGATGGAAGAGAAGTTCGGCGTTTCCGCCGCCGCTGCGGTGGCTGCCGCAGCGCCTGCCGCCGTCGCCGCGCCGGCTGCCGAAGAGCAGACCGAGTTCACCGTGATGCTGACCGCCATCGGTGACAACAAGGTCAACGTGATCAAGGCAGTGCGCGAGCTCACGGGTCTGGGGCTCAAGGAAGCGAAGGACGTCGTCGACGGCGCGCCGAAGGCGGTCAAGGAAGGCATCAACAAGGCCGATGCCGAGGCAGCAAAGAAGAAGCTGGAGGATGCCGGCGGCAAGGCCGAGATCAAGTAGTCGAAGGTAAGGGTGCTGCGCCCCCGCGGGATGCCGCGGGCGCGGCACCAAGCTTCGGGAGCTTAAAGTGCTATTCCCAGAGGCCGAAGACAAGCGAGTCGCCGGTGGCTTGAAACCGGACACTCTGGCCGCACATAGGCTTGCTTATCTTTGTCTTCTGAACCGACTGCAGAAGACAGGTTTGGTCGGACGGTGCACACCAAGGCAGCAGGTTGGAAGGTGAACGTGCCGTCGTCCGCCAGCGGTTGGTAGTGGCCAACCACCATCCTTAAGGGAGCGCAACGCTTCCGTCCAGCCGACCGCAGGACGGGTGTCGCACCGGGCTATTTGTGCCGGGGCACATTCGCAAGCATCTCAAATGAGGTCAAGCCCTATGGCTCAGTATTCGTTCACCGAAAAGAAACGCATCCGCAAGAGCTTCGCCAAGCGCGCGAGCGTATTGCCGGTGCCGTTCCTGCTGGAAACCCAGCTCTCGTCGTATCGCGCCTTTCTGCAGGAGTTCACTGCCGCCGAATCGCGCAAGAACGAAGGCCTGCAGGCCGCGTTCACTTCGATATTTCCGATCTCCAGCCACTCCGGCAACGCGAGGCTGGAATTCGTCGGCTATTCGCTGCTGCCGCCCGCCTTCGACGTCACCGAGTGCCAGCAGCGCGGCCTGACCTACTGCTCCGCGCTGCGCGCCAAAGTCCGCCTGATCATCATGGACAAGGAAGCGCCGAAGGAAACGGTCAAGGAAGTGAAGGAGCAGGAGGTCTACATGGGCGAGATTCCGCTCATGACCGGCAATGGCTCCTTCGTGATCAACGGCACCGAGCGCGTCATCGTCTCGCAGCTGCACCGCAGCCCCGGCGTGTTCTTCGAGCACGACCGCGGCAAAACCCATAGCTCGGGCAAGCTCTTGTTTTCGGCGCGGGTCATTCCCTATCGCGGTTCATGGCTGGACTTCGAATTCGATCCCAAGGACTACCTCTATTTCCGGGTCGACCGGCGCCGCAAGATGCCGGTAACGACGCTGCTGAAGGCGATTGGACTCTCCAACGAGGACATCCTTAAGCAGTTTTTCGCCTTCGACTCCTTTCAGCTGGCGAAGAAGGGCTCGCACATGGATCTGGTGCCTGAGCGCCTGCGCGGCGAGGTGGCCAGGTTCGACCTGGTGGGCAAGGATGGCAAGGTGCTGGTGCAGAAGGACAAGCGCATCACGGCCCGGCACATTCGGGACATCGCCGAAGGCGGCGTGAAGAAAATCGCGGTGCCGAACGACTACATCGTCGGCCGCATGCTGGCCGAGAACATCGTCAACAAGGACACCGGCGAGATCGTTGCGTCGGCGAACGACGAGATCACCGACGAGCTCCTGGAGAAGCTGCTCGACGCTGGCGTTCCCAAGATCCATACCATCTATACCAACGACCTCGATCAGGGTCCCTACATCGCGCAGACGCTGAAGACCGACGACACGCCGGATCAGCTCGCGGCGCGGGTCGCCATCTACCGCATGATGCGGCCGGGCGAGCCGCCCACCGAGGAAGCGGTCGAATCCTTGTTTCACGGGCTGTTCTTCAACGAAGACCGCTACGATCTCTCGCCGGTTGGACGGATGAAGTTCAACCGCCGCGTCGGCCGCAGCGAGCTGCTCGGCTCGGGAACCTTGCACAACGACGACATCATCGCGGTGATCAAGATCCTGGTCGAGCTGCGCAACGGCCGCGGCGAGATCGACGACATCGATCACCTCGGCAACCGGCGCGTGCGCTCGGTCGGCGAGCTCTCCGAGAACCAATTCCGCTCGGGGCTGGTCCGGGTCGAGCGCGCGGTCAAGGAACGCCTTGGCCAGGCCGAGAGCGACAACCTGCTGCCGCACGACCTGATCAACGCCAAGCCGATCTCGGCCGCGATCAAGGAATTTTTCGGCTCGTCGCAGCTTTCGCAATTCATGGACCAGACCAATCCCTTGTCGGAGATCACCCACAAGCGCCGCGTCTCCGCGCTGGGGCCGGGCGGCCTTACCCGCGAGCGCGCCGGCTTCGAAGTGCGCGACGTGCATCCGACGCACTACGGACGGGTGTGCCCGATCGAAACGCCCGAAGGCCCGAACATCGGCCTCATCAACTCGCTGGCGCTGTACGCGCGGACCAACGAATACGGCTTCCTCGAGACGCCTTACCGCAAGGTCATCAACGGCAAGGTAACCGACGAGATTCATTACCTGTCGGCGATCGAAGAGGGCGCTTTCGTGATCGCGCAGGCCAACGCGACGCTCGACAAGACCGGCAAGCTCAAGGACGAGCTGGTTTCCTGCCGCTGCAAGAACGAGTTCATGCTCTCCACCGCCGACAAGGTCCAGTTCATGGACGTGGCGCCGGCGCAGATCGTCTCGGTTGCGGCGTCGCTGATTCCGTTCCTGGAGCACGATGACGCCAACCGCGCCTTGATGGGTTCGAACATGCAGCGGCAGGCGGTTCCGTGCCTGCGCGCCGAGAAGCCGCTGGTCGGCACCGGCGTCGAGCGCACCGCAGCGGTCGACTCCGGCACCGCGGTGCTCGCCCGGCGTGGCGGCAAGGTCGATTACGTCGACGCCAACCGGATGGTCGTACGCGTGCACGATACCGAGACCGCGGCCGGCGAAGTCGGCGTCGACATCTACAACCTCACCAAGTACACGCGCAGCAATCAGAACACCAACATCAACCAGCGGCCGCTGGTGAGGATCGGCGACATCATCGCCAAGGGCGACGTCATCGCCGACGGCGCGTCGACCGACATGGGCGAGCTGGCACTGGGGCAGAACATGCTGGTCGCGTTCATGCCCTGGAACGGCTACAACTACGAGGACTCGATCCTCATTTCCGAGCGCGTAGTGGGCAACGACCGTTACACCTCGATTCACATCGAGGAGCTCTCCGTAGTCGCCCGCGACACCAAGCTTGGGCCCGAGGAAATCACCCGCGACATTTCGAGCCTGGGCGAAGCGCAGCTCAATCGTCTCGACGAGTCGGGCATCGTCTTCATCGGCGCCGAAGTCGAGGCCGGTGACGTGCTGGTGGGCAAGGTAACGCCCAAGGGCGAGACCCAGCTCACGCCGGAGGAGAAGCTCCTCCGCGCGATCTTCGGCGAGAAGGCCTCCGACGTGAAGGACACATCCTTGCGCGTGCCGTCGGGTATCTCGGGAACCGTGATCGACGTGCAGGTGTTCACCCGCGAAGGCATCGAGCGCGACAAGCGCGCGGCGCAGATCATCGACGACGAGCTCAAGGGTTACCGCAAGGATCTGAACGACCAGCTGCGGATCGTCGAGAACGACGCTTTCGCACGTTTGGAAAAGCTGCTGTTGGGCAAGACCGCCAACGGCGGCCCGAAACGGCTGGCGAAGGGCACGCGCCTGACCAAGGAATATCTGGAAGGCACCAACCGTCACGACTGGTTCGACATCCGGCTCGCCAACGAGGAAGCCGCGCGCCAGCTCGAGGCGATGAAGGATTCGATCGGTCAGAGCCGCGTGCAGTTCGATCAGATGTTCGAGCAGAAGAAGAAAAAGCTCACCCAAGGCGACGAGCTGCCGCCGGGCGTGCAGAAAATGGTCAAGGTGTACGTCGCGGTCAAGCGTCGCCTGCAGCCGGGCGACAAGATGGCCGGCAGACACGGCAACAAGGGCGTGGTGTCCAAGATCGTACCGGTCGAGGACATGCCGTACATGGCGGACGGAACGCCGGTCGACATCGTGCTCAATCCGCTCGGTGTGCCGTCACGGATGAACGTCGGCCAGATCCTCGAAATCCATCTCGGATGGGCGGCGAAGGGATTGGGCCACCGCATCGGCGAGCTGCTCAAGGTGGAGAAGAACACCGCGGAAGTGCGCAAGTTCCTGACCAGGATCTACAACGGCACCGGCAAGCCCGAGGACATCG
>DATNNK010000091.1:0-5256 GCA_035601875.1 Casimicrobiaceae bacterium
GAACAGAGTCGCGGCTGTTCCGCCGACCAGAAGCCAGTTCGGCAGTTCCGCGGCGTACCACGCGAGGGGAGTCGGCAGCGGTTGCGTCCAGAAGTGATACTCCAGTGCAGTGCAGTCGCGCCAGGTGGGATCGCCGGAAAGCAGCTTGGCGGCGCCCGCCAGAAACAGGTACCGGAAGACAAACCAGCGATAAAGCCAGATCACGATGCGCGATCCGCTGGTGAGAAATATCGCCAGGAACCCCGCTTCGAGCAGAAGCAGGTCCCACTGGAATCCCGTGAAGTCCTGTCCGGCATAGAAGTAGGATAGATAGAGCACGAACAGGCCGATGAGCGCAGCCCGTGTCGACCAGTTCAGGACAACCAGCGATCCCAGCAGCACGCCGACCACGCATCCCGCGAGCAGCGATACATCGCTTGAGTCGAGCCAGAACAGCGTAGGCAGGACCCGATAGGCCGCGTCGCCGAGCGCCTGTCGCGCCGCGCCAAGGTGATCGCCCAGCGGGAGAATTCCCGCATGGCCCACCAGTCCCAGGATCTGCGCGCCCAGCGATGCGAACGCTGCAATATAGATCGCGCCGAGCAGCCGCAGGAACACCCAGCTCACCAACTCGTAGCGCTCCGGCTCCAGCGCGGGTCCCCAGAGGAGTTTGCTGACGCGGTTGAGCAGGCCACGACGGCGAGCGATGAATGCATAGGACCGTTCGCTTGCCACCGCGAAGCCCGGAACGTGCGCATACAACCACCACCAGGCGGCGCGCCCCGGTACGTGGCGCAGCACGCGATAGGTTGCGGCCGCGCCTGAATAGATCTTGCCGTCGGGCTCGATTAGCTGAATGGCGTGTTGAAACGCCTCGGGCGGAATAGCCGGGAAATCCACCGCCGCTTCCTGGTACGGGCGGTAAATGACACGCTCGCCAGTCAGTCCCTGCCAATAGTCGACCCAGTAGCGGCAGATGCCGCAATCCCCGTCGTAAACCAGTGTGGGTCGCGCCTGGGACATTCTCAGGAGACCGCAAAAGTGAACAAGTGCTTCGATCTACCGCAGGTGATGCATGTCCTGCCCGAGCATTTCGGGGGTGATCAGCGTCACGCCGCGGTCGGTGACGAAGAAACGCTTGCTGTCCTCCGCCGGATCGACACCGGCTTCGAACCCTACCGGAAGCGTGCAATACCTATCGACGACGCACTTCCTGAGCACGACATTGCGATGCACCTCGACGTCGGGCAGGACCACCGAGTCCTCGATGTTGCAATAGCTGTGCACGTGAACATTCGAGAACAATAGCGAACGTCGTATCGATGAGCCGCTGACGATACAGCCGCCGGACACGAGCGAGTCGAACGCTGCGCCGGTCCGGTCCGGAGCCTCGAACACGAACTTGGCCGGCGGCAGCTGCTCCTGATAGCTCCAGATGGGCCAGTGCTCGTCGTAGAGGTTCAGGTCCGGCGTGACGTGCGTGAGATCGAGGTTTGCTTCCCAATACGCATCGATCGTGCCGACGTCCCGCCAGTACGGTCGGCCTTCGACCATATTGACGCACGAGTCGGCGAAGCGATGCGCAAACACGCTGTGGCCATGAGTGATCAGGTACGGGATCACGTCCTTTCCGAAGTCGTGGCTGGACCCGGAATCGTCGGCGTCGCGAATCAGCTGTTCGTAGAGGAACGACGCATTGAAGACATAGATGCCCATGCTGGCCAGTGCAATGTCCTGGCGTCCCGGCGCCGGCTTCGGCTTCGCTGGCTTCTCGTCGAAGTCGACGATGCGGAATTCATGATCTAGTGCCATCACGCCGTATTCCGTCGCTATGCCGATGGGCACTTCGACGCAGCCGACCGACGCGTCGGCGCCGCGTGTCACATGCTCGGCGAGCAGTCGCGCGTAGTCCATCTTGTAGACGTGATCCCCTGCAAGGATCAAGACGTACTCCGGCGCGTGGCGGCGCAGGATATCGAGGTTCTGATAGACCGCATCGGCGGTGCCTTTGTACCAGTCCACGGTGACGCGCTGCTGTGCCGGCAGCAACTCGACGAACTCGCGGAATCGACCGTCGAGAAAGCTCCAGCCGCGCTGCACGTGGCGGATCAGGCTCTGCGCCTTGTACTGGGTGCAGATGCCGATGCGGCGCACGCCCGAGTTGACGCAGTTGGAGAGCGAAAAATCGATGATACGAAATTTGCCGCCGAATGGCACGGCGGGCTTTGCGCGCCAGTCGGTCAGTGGTCCGAGACGGCTGCCGCGGCCCCCCGCCAGCACGATCGCGAGCGTATCCCGCGCGAGCTGCGACATGAGCAAGCCTTGCGGGTCATGCTTGGCCGGACCATAGCCGAGTTGCGCCGATTCCTGATCGACGGTCATGGCTCCTCCATCCAATGCTCTTCGTCGCGCGCGACCCGATCATGATATTCCATTGCCTGCGGCGCGCCATTATCGGCGGAGCATCGATGCGCGCACGACGCGTATGCAGGCTAGCATGGTCGGCGCCGGATGGGTGATCTGCTATATTGGAGTAGAGCCGGCGTGGCCGGGATCCATTGACGCTTTCGTGTCATCCTGACGCCGCCAGCGCCCGAATTGTTCGACGTTGTCCTTGCCTCCGCTTCGCATCCTCTACGTAACGCCGGAATGCGCGCCGCTCGTCAAGACCGGCGGTCTGGGCGACGTCGCGGCCGCGCTTCCCGTCGCGCTGCGGCAGATCGGGCTCGACGCGCGCTTGCTCTTGCCCGGGTACCCCGCGGTGCTCGCGGCGCTGGCAGGCGCGCGCAACGTTGGATCTATCGATGCCATCGCACAAATTCCCGCGACGCGCCTGCTCGAGGCCGAGTTGCCCACCGGCGTTCCGGTCTGGGTGGTCGATTGTCCTCTCCTCTACGACCGCGACGGCGGCCCGTACCAGGACGCCAGCGGCGCCGACTGGGAGGACAACCCGCTGCGCTTCGGATTGCTGTCGCGCGTAGCGGCTTTGCTCGCTTCGCGGCATAGCCCCGTCGCTTGGCGCGCGCAGCTCGTTCATGCGAACGACTGGCAGACCGGACTTGCGCCGGCGTACGCTGCGCTCGCCTACGACGGCTCCACGCCTAGCATCATCACCGTCCACAACCTCGCGTTCCAGGGTGTTTTCGCGCCGCATTGGGTCGCCGATCTGGGGCTGCCTGCGGCGAGCTTTGCGGTCGACGGCGTCGAGTATCACGGTCGTTTTTCATTCCTCAAGGCCGGGCTCTTTTACGCCAGCGCCATCACCACGGTAAGTCCGACTTATGCGAGCGAGATCCAGCAAAAGGCGATGGGCATGGGGCTGGACGGCCTTCTCGCGGCGCGGCGCGACAGCCTCACGGGGATTCTGAATGGCATCGACACGACGGTCTGGGATCCGGCGAACGATCCATTAATTCCCCAGCGATACAATGCGGCGACCCTGGGCCGCAAGGCTTTCAACAAGCGAGCATTGCAGGTGCGCTTCGGACTCGAGCCGCTGCCCGACATCGCGTTGCTGGGGGCGGTAACCCGGCTGACCGCGCAGAAAGGGCTGGATCTACTGCTCGATATCGTCGACGCTGTCCTTGCGCTGCCGGCGCAGATCGTCATTGTCGCGACGGGGGACAAAGTCCTCGAGCAACGCCTGCTCGCGCTTACCGCTGCCCGTCCGGGACGCCTGGCGAGCTTCATCGGCTTCGACGAAACGCTCGCCCACCTCGTCGAGGCCGGTGCCGATGCCTTCGTGATGCCGTCCCGGTTCGAGCCCTGCGGCTTGAATCAAATGTACAGCCAGCGCTACGGCACGCCGCCGATCGTCCATGCGACGGGAGGGCTGGTCGATTCCGTCGTCGATTGCACAGCGCAGTCCCTTGCCGACGGCACGGCGACCGGTTTCAAGTTCTTCGCGCCGAATGTCGAGGCGCTCATGGTTGCGATCGAACGTTGTGCTGCCGCACACGGCGATCCGGCGGTCTGGCGCGCGCTTCAGCGAAACGGGATGGGGCGGGACTTCAGTTGGAACACCGCGGCCCGAGAATACGGCGCGATTTATGCGCGGCTGGTGTGAAGAAGTAGCGTCAGGTGCCGGCGCTCGCCGTCGATACTAAGGCGGCGAGCGCCGGTGTTCGGTCGCGCCGTTGCCGGACACGCACTATCTACAGCTATCGCGTCGAGCTGGTCTTCGCGCGTATGGCGCGGTCCAGCATTCCCGCTAGACGGTCCGCCTGCGGATTGTGTGCGCTTGCGCGAACGAGGATATCCGGTGGCAGAACGTCGCCACCGTAGTAGCTCCGGTTCCAGTCGTTGGCGACTGCTATCACGCTTCCCTCGAGGTTGAGGCCGCCATAGATGCCTTTGGAACGCGAGAAAGCGACGAAGTCTGTCGTTATGTCGCTGTTTGCGCCCGCGCCGATGGGTCCTGCTGCGATGCTCGCGTCACCACCGAGTTTCACCGAATTTGCCAATAGCGAATTCAATCCCTTATCGGTCATTACCAGGGTGAGCGTCTCGGACAGCGACAGCCCGGCCTGAAAACCAACGCTTGCCGCGCCGATGTTATAGAACGCGGGCCCTACCCAACGGCCGGTTTGGCTATTGCGCGCAAAGACAACCGCGCGGCCCCCGGCGCCGCCGAAGATCCAACCGGCCTTGACAATCTTCGGCGCAATAACGACAGCCTTCGCGTCGGCCAAATGCTGCTGAAGCCAGGTCATATCTGGATCGCGTGTGAAATTCGAAAACGTCGTTTCGGCAGCGTTGACCAAGTCTTGCTGCTCGGACTGAGCAATTGCTTGCGTGCTTGCTGCTGAAAATGCAGCAAGCACGATCGCTGCCACCCAACCACGGGCGAAGTTTCTTGCGTGTGCTTGCAATGACATTTTGGAAGTCCTTTCAATCTCGTTCAAAAAAAGCCTCCAGGAAAGTCGTATGTGGAAAGTCGTATGTGCTTTGTAAAAAAGCAGGCAATCGGCTTTGATCGCGCTCACCAATAAGAGCCCGCATACATCAACGACTCCGAACGAATAGAATCCTCCGAGCCACTGCCGCTATCAGCTAGAGGCCTATTCCGGTGTCGGAGACAGGGGAGGACGCTGTCAGAATCCTGTCCGGCCACAAATACGTGGCGATGCATGTTTGCGCGCCTGCTCGCCACCTGCTTGGAATCAGGAATCGCGTTGCACCGACGATGGTCCGGCGGTATAGCCAGACCTGTTCGCTCAATTCAGCGGAAAAACAGGAGTCACGCCGTCGGTAGCCGATAGTCCTTGAATTGCTCAC
>DATNNK010000092.1:0-7128 GCA_035601875.1 Casimicrobiaceae bacterium
TCAGCGCGGAATACCCGGCTGAATTGCCGCGGGCTCAGGCACGCCGCATCCGCGAGGTTTTCGACCGAGAGCGGCGTGCTGAGGTTGCGCCTGGCATGCAGAAGCGCTTTCTGCACACGATCCGATTTCGCATCGAGATCCAGCAGCGTCGAGTGTTGTGATTGGCCACCGGCACGCCGATGATGCATAACGAGCACTCGCGCAGCCTCGCGCGCTCTTTCGGCGCCGAGATCCCGTTCGACGAGGCTTAGCGCCAGGTCGAGCCCGGCCGTCATGCCGGCGGACGTCCAGATCGGCCCATCAGCGATGAAGATCCGATCGACCTCCACGGTCGCTTTTGGATATCGGCGCCGGAGCTCTTCGGCGAACATCCAGTGGGTCGTCACGCGGCGGCCGTCGAGCAATCCAGCCTCGCCCAGAATGAAAGCTGCGATGCAGATCGATGCGACTCGGCGGGTGTTCGTGGGCGCGCCACGCAGGAAGGAAAGCAACTGCTGCGATGCGGGACACACGTCGGGAGGAGAGCCGACCAACAGCGTGTCGAATGCCGAGTCCGCCACGCACTCGGTCTCGACTTCCATGCCGAACGAATTGGCGAGGCGGCCACCCGCTACGGACGTGACATGGACGTCGTAGAAGCGTTCGCCCAGCACCAGGTTCGCCGCTTCGAAAGCCGCAAGCGGCGCGAAGCTGAGTGTGGCGAAGCCATCGGGCACCAGCAGTGCGACGCGAAGCATCGGGGCCTCCGAAATTCTGTAGCTTTGCGTTACATGATGCATGTCATGGTCTGTAGTATATGACGATCATCATGTATAGTGTCAACGGGGTATCGGAGTACTTCGGATGAGAGTAACCAGAGAGCAGGCTGTTCGGACGCGCGAACGCATTCTGGACGCGGCCGCGCACCTCTTCCGCGAGCGCGGCTTCGGGGGCATCGGCGTCGCAGACCTGATGAAGGCGGCCGGGCTTACCCACGGCGGTTTTTACGCCCACTTCGAATCGAAGGAAGACCTGATGGCCCAGGCGTGCGAGCACGCTTCGGCGCGATCGAAAACCCTGTTTGGGAAGCTCGCCGAACGCGCACCGGACCATGCACTCAGGGAGATCGCGCGCGCGTACCTTAGCCCCCATCACCGCGACGACCCGGGCGCGGGTTGTCTCATGGCGGCACTGGCGTCCGAAGCGTCGCGTCAGGGTGCGCCCGTGCGAAAGGCGGTCACCGAATCGCTGCGATCGACGGTCGAATTCCTTACGAATCTCATTCCCGGCCGCTCGAAGGATGCGAAACGCGAGAAGGCGATAACAACGTATGCAAGCCTAGTGGGCGCGATGATCCTCGCGCGGGCCGTCGAAGATCGCGCGCTCTCCAAAGAGATCCTAGACGCGGTCCGTACGTCGATCACGCGGTGAGCCTTCCCGCCGATACGCTGACTTGGCCGCCGTGGCGCGAGACGGCCGGGTCCTGATCGAACTCCGAGCGCTGCGCGTCGCACCGGGCTCGGCGATCGAAGACGCGATTTGCCTTGCTCGCAATGGCGCACCGATCGTCATCTCACGGCAGCGGCGAAGGCAGCTGCCTTAATGAGGTTTGCGCGGAACCACATTGAAGCGGAGCAGCCAACCACCCCTGCATGAGAGACGCTTCGCCCGGAAGCGGTGCTGTGTCCGAAATCGTGGCATTTACGACATGGCGCGCCCGGTCAACGCCGGACTACGCTTCGCGGTGCTTGTAGCGGGCATGCGCTCGCGTACCGGCGGGGATAAGAGGCGCACATCGCATGTCGCTGCCGCGCCTGTTTCGCCGTCACAACCCGGAGGACAAATGATGCCTGAACCGGCTGTGCGGGTGATGGAAGAAACGCCGGGCTATTGGCGGGCGGTATTCGACTATCCTCCCTTCAATATTCTGGACGGGGCGCTTTACGGCGAGCTCCAGCTTCTGCTGGACCGCATGGACGCCAACCCGAACCTACGCGTGGTCGTGTTCGAGAGCGCTATTCCCGATTTCTTCCTGGCGCACTTCGACTTGACCGGCAAGACGGGCGACATCACGACCGCTGTGGGCCGCACAGGCCTGCCCATCCTCACCGACACGTTTGTCCGTCTCACCAAATCGCCGGTAACCAGCATCGCCAAGATACGAGGCTGTGCGCGCGGCGCCTGCAGCGAGTTTGTGCTCGCCTGCGACATGCGCTTCGCGTCGCGCGAGAAGACCCTCCTCGGCCAGCCCGAAGTCGCGGTCGGCCTGCATCCCGGCGGCGGCGGCGCCGAACGGCTGCCACATCTCGTCGGCCGCGGACGGGCGCTCGAAATCATTCTCGGCGGCAACGACTTCGACGGGGAGACGGCAGAGCGATACGGCTATGTGAACCGGGCGCTCCCGGACGCCGATCTGGATGGCTTCGTCGACGCGTTCGCGCGCAGGCTGGCGTCCTTCGATCGGCGCGCCATCGCAGCGGCGAAGGCTCTGGTCAACCAGGTCTCGCTCCCTTCCAGCGACCGTCTGCTCGACTCGCTCAACTCCTTCCAAACGGCCCTGACTTGGCCCGAGGCGCAGCAACGGGTTCGCGTTCTGCTGGAGCGCGGACTGCAACAGGATCACGAGTTCGAGCGCGAATGGACGAGAGAGCTCGGCGCGTTACTTGAGACGCCGTAGCCGATGCAACGCAAGAGTACATCTCGAACCACGAGGTTTCATTGCTGATTTGCCAAGCTGGGCCTGGCACGACGGACAGCGGAGAATATCTGAATGGATTCCCTCAAGCAGTTGCGCGTGACGCAGAAGAGCCAAGCCTATTGGCGCATCACCTTCGACAACCCACCCATCAATCTGGTCGATACCGACTCGTTTGCCGAGTTCGCGCGATTGATGGACATGATGGAAGCGGCGCCCAATCTCAAAGTCGTCGTCTTCGACAGTGCCAATCCCGATTTCTTCATCGCCCATTTCCAGGCGCGCCTTGGCGCCAGGAACCCGAGCGCGCCAAAGCCGGGCGGTCACTATCCTTGGACCGACTTCATCACGCGCCTTTCCAAGTTGCCCGCGGTGTCGGTGGCCGCGATACGTGGCCGCGCGCGCGGCGTTGGCTCGGAGTTCGCCCTCGCCTGCGACATTCGCTTCGCGAGCCTCGAACGCGCGATCTTCGCCCAAATCGAGGTCGGCGCAGGCCTCATCCCAGGCGGCGGCGGTTTGGAGCGTTTGCCACGCTTGATGGGCCGAAGCCGAGCGCTCGAAGTAGTTCTCGGCTGCGACGACCTCGATGCGGCCGTCGCCGAGCGCTATGGCTGGGTCAATCGCGCAATACCCGATCATGAGTTTGAAGCATTCGTTGAACGTTTCGCGCGGCGCGTCGCCTCCTTCGACCAGCAGGCGCTTGGTGCCGCCAAGCGCCTCGTCGACCTCCACCACAAAGGCCCCACGCCTGCGGAGTTTGACGAGACACAAGCGATCTTTGTGGAAGCGCTGACTTGGCCCGGCGCGGCCGCGCGTATTCCCAAACTGATCGAAATGGGTCTTGGCCGCCCGAGCGACCTCGAATTGAATTTTGGCCGCAGCCTCGACGATTTGGCCGAGTAGGTTGAGAGCCAAGAAACACCTAATCGCGTGAACCGAGTCCCCAAAAAGTCCCCAGCGATGCGCTCCGCGCCCAGGACATCGCGCCGCTTCGCGATAGTAGAAGTTAAGCGGACACACCCTCACAGCGAGGGCCTTCGATCCTAGGCAAAGCGCTTTCTTCTATCGAACCTTGACGACGACTTTCCCTTTTGCCCGTCCCGTTTCCACATAAGCCATCGCCTCTTTGGTCGATTCAAATGGGAAGACCCGGTCCAGGACCGGGCGTATGGCGCCCGTCTCGATGAGAGACCCGATCTGTCGCAACTGATCCCCGCTTGCTCTCATGAAGAGAAAGGAATAGTTGACCTGATGACGCTTGGCTTGTCTTCTGATGCGGAAGCTTAAAAGACGCATCACCAGTTCAAGTGTCCGGCTCGATCCAAGGTGCCTCGCAAACTCGGGATCCGGTGGACCGGAGATCGAGATCAGATTTCCACCGGGTTTGAGCACTCGGAGGGACTTCTTGAGCGTCTCTCCGTCCAGACTATTCAGAACTACATCGCAATCGCGCAGGATCTCTTCGAACGAATCCTTCTTGTAATCGATCACGATATCTGCACCGAGACGCCTCACCAAGTCGATATTCGCCGTACTCGTTGTCGTCGCCACTGTTGCACCAACATGCTTCGCAAGCTGAATTGCGAATGTTCCCACGCCGCCCGAGCCCGCGTGGATCAGAACTTTCTGCCCTTTCTTCAATTTCGCCTTTTCGATGAGCGCCTGCCAAGCGGTCAGGCCGACCAAGGGGATGGAAGCCGCTTCCTCCATCGTCAGGCTCTTGGGTTTAATCGCCAGGTCATCTTCGCTTACTGCGATGAACTCCGCGAATGTCCCGATTCGGTTCTTGTCAGGTCGTGCATACACCTCGTCGCCGGGCTTGAATCGCCGCCCGCGAGATCCCACTCGGATTACGACTCCTGCCAACTCGTTACCGAGAATGAGCGGCAAACGATAAGGCAAGAGCAGTTTGAATTCCCCGTCTCTGATCTTGGAATCCAGCGGGTTCACACCAGCAGCGTAGATCTCAATCAGGACGTCATCCTCCCGCATTTCCGGGTCTGGAACGTCGCTGGCCCGCACGCGATCTGCGCTTCCATAGCGATCGAAGATGAATGCTCTCATGTTGCTCTCGGGGTGCCCTGAGTTAGAAGTTCGTTGAATCCGATCATGCTCGCTGCTACGGATGAGCGCCCTCGGCTGCCGACATGCAAGGACGCCAGAATGAGTGCGACCTCGATGAGAACGGCAGACAAGATGCCGGGGCCAGCAGGACCTTTGGCAAGCTCAATGACCAAGATCGCTTACTTTTCCAGGACCGGGGTGCGAGGAAGCGACGCCGTCGGTGCGTCGAGCCGCAGATCCTTTCGAATGCCAGCGTCCACTAATCCAGCCGGCGCAAATCTGCGAAGCAACCGCAGACGATTCGCGAGCCCGCCGGCTGCGTAGCGGAGTTTTGGGCGGTCGGCGATGGCCGCTTCGTGCGTAGCTTCCTTGACAGGTCGTCACGCCGGCCGGAGTGCCGAAGCATTGGCCTCAGGATGAAAGCGCCTGACTGCCCTGATTCCAAGTGCGACGAATAGGGCCAGGACGATCAGCTGAGCAACGATGAATCCCGGATCCGATTGCGTCGGCGCCAGCGCGTTCAGGATGGCCACCTTCAGGAAGGCTTGTGCGACCAGAACAAAGACATTCAGATATAGAGCGACGAGCGCACTCACGACATAGATCCAGCGCCACGAACGCGCTAGCCGATAGCCATAGAGTGCCGCGATCGCAATAATTAGAACGAGGAGCGAGATGGCACCGACAATGTGAGAGGGCAGTACCTGATCGCGTGGGAACAGAAAACCCGTGATGCTTGTCAGGGCCGTCGTTGCGAGGAAGATTGCCGTCCAACCATTGGTTGTCTTGGAACCCAGCATCGTGACCGCTACGATGATGCCGGTCACGATAGCGATCAGGCTGACCACAACGTGAAAGAGCGTGAATGCGGACGTCGACATTCCCAGAATCATGATGCACCTCCTAGTGGTTTCAGAGTGAATGGCACGCGGAGAAACGGTCGCTTCCCTGCGCGGCAGCAAAATAGGCAGCGGCAGAATCCGGCTTCGCCAGCCAATAACAGGATGCGAGAGATTTATTCGGGCGAGACGGATTGACGCTGCCTGTTCTCGTTTGGCGCTTGCTTCTTGGCGATGTTTGCGGCACCCCAGAGCGAGCCTGGGTTGACGCGATCGGGATAGATTTCCAGCATCGCGTCGTAGAGCTCGCGCGCGGTCGTTGTTGCGGCATTCAGGCGGTTGAAATCGCGAAGGTATTGCCGCGTCTCGGCAATGATGCGAGGGTCATCGTCGTTATCCGGCACCTTGTGCCCGGCGACCACGGCCTTCGGTTTCAGGCCCTCGAGCTTATCGAGCGTAGCGATCCACTCAAGCCGGCTCTGTGCGTCGGTCTCGCCGAGATAAGGATGAATACCGTTGTAGACGGCATCGCCGCCAACGATCAGCCCGATCGACGGGACGTACAAACAGGTTGAGTGGGCCGTATCGGTCCGCCCGGCATTCACCACTACAAGCTTGTGCCCTTCCAGCTCCAGTTCATTGTCTTCGAGCGGCTCGGCGACCAGCAGGCGGTCTGGAATCTCGCCGGGGAAAAGCCGGCGCCAGAAATCGTCGACCGAGGCGGGCGATAGCTGCTCACGCATGGCCTTGACGATCTCGGGCGTCGCCACCGCCTTGGCGCGCGGGAAACGCTCGAGAAGCGATGCGAGGCCAAAGAAATGATCGCCGTGTCCATGGGTGATATAGATCGCGGTGAGGTTCTTGCCGCTCGCGACGACCCAATGCAACAGCGTCTGCGATTGCTCGGTCGTGAGAAAGGTGTCCACGAGAACGGCGTCGCGCTCACCGTAGATGAGTGTCGACGAATTCGCCACCCACATCAGCTCTTCCTTGCCGGCGGGTAAATCGCGAGTAAGGCCAGGGCGCTTTATCGTAAGTACATCCCATTGAAGAGCAGTGTTAGTAGGGTTGGCTGCCCACATCGTCAGCTCCTTAGCTGGTTGTGAGAGATTCGTAAGGTCGGAATCGCGATTCTGTAGTTCACGGTTCAACCCAAATGTCGCTATCTCTCGGCCAATTGATCCGTGAATACCACCGGCGCCCAGCTATACCCACTCCCCTCCTTGCGCACGCGACCCAGCGGCGGGAAAAATGACATATGCGGCGCCGCGATCAAAACATCCTCGCGCGCGAGCCTGCGCAGCAATTGACGCCGCGTCGCCGCCGCCGCAGTCTGGTCGATGTCGAAAATCGCGGTGACCTCGGGATGCTGCAGCTGGACGCGCACCGCATGGACGATGTCGCCCCAAAACAGGATTTTTTGTCCCTTTGACGAAAATTCATAACCGGTATGTCCCGGGGTATGACCAGGTAGCGGGACGAGTTGCATGCCGTCGACGATGGGCTCGGAGCCATTAAACGTGCGCCACTTACCGACCTTGATATACGGCG
>DATNNK010000093.1:0-5958 GCA_035601875.1 Casimicrobiaceae bacterium
GCCGCGCCGTTCGAGCAAGCCAAAGCGGACGCCGCCAACGGCGCTTTCATGTTGGACTTGCTCAAGTTTGCGCTGGACCTCGCGCAACGCGGCGTCGTCGACGCCGTATGCTTCGCGCCGCTGAACAAGTCCGCCTTGCGCGCCGGCGGCATGAAGCAGGAGGACGAGTTGCGCTGGTTCGCGGATGTTCTCGGCTATCGCGGGCCGTGCGGAGAATTCAATGCTTGCGGCCAAGCGCGGTTATATCGCCGCCGGGCCGTATCCGGCCGACACGATTTTCGTGCGGGCGCGAGACGGAGCGTTCGACGGCATCGTCACCATGTACCACGATCAGGGACAGATCGCGATGAAGCTGATGGGGTTCGAGCGCGGGGTCACGGTGCAAGGCGGCCTGCCGGTCGCGATCACAACGCCGGCGCACGGCACCGCTTATGATATCGCCGGACGCGGCGTCGCCAACGTGCAGGCGATGAGCAATGCGCTCGCCATCGCGGCGCGGATGGGCGCCGCGTCGCACTAGCGTCGCACCGGCATCCCTGGCGCAACCGCCCGACTCTGACCTCCGATTCAAAGCACAGGCACTTCCTGAAACGCGATGGCTGACACCGACCTTCCCTTGCCATCGCGCGCAGCGACACGAATGCTTTCGCGCGAGGATTTCCTTTATCCGCCGCTCTCCCCGAATCGAACCGGACGGCTCAAGCTCGATTTATTGCATACCTTGTACTGGGAGGAGTCCGGCAATCCACGCGGCGCCCCGGTCGTGTTCCTGCATGGCGGACCGGGCGGCGGCAGCGCGCCGGATCATCGGCGCTTCTACGACCCGGTGTTCTATCGCATCATCGTCTATGACCAGCGTGGCGCGGGCCAATCGACTCCGCTGGGCGAGCTCACGGACAACACCACGCCGCATCTCATTGCCGATCTCGAGCGCTTGCGCACGCACTTGAGCGTCGAGCGCTGGCTGGTCTTCGGCGGGTCGTGGGGCTCGACGCTCGCGCTTGCCTATGCCCAAGCGCATCCCGATCGCGTCCAGGGATTGGTCTTGCGCGGTATTTTCCTGTGCCGTCCGCTGGAGATCCAGTGGTTCCTCTACGAGATGCGGTTTATCTTTCCGGACGCATGGCGCGCGTTCGCCGGCTTTCTTCCGGAAGCTGAGCGAGGCGACCTGCTCGCCGGCTACTATCGCCGGCTGACCGATCCCGACCCGGCAGTGCACATGCCGGCGGCGCACGCGTGGAGCCGCTACGAAGGCTCGTGCTCGACGCTGCTGCCCGATCCGGAGCTGGTGGCACACTTCGACGAGGACGCCGTCGCGCTGGCCATCGCCCGCATCGAGGCGCATTACTTCGTGCACGATATCTTCCTGCCCGACAATGCGCTGCTCGCGGGCATCGACCGCATCCGTCATCTCCCGTGCGTCATCGTGCAGGGACGCTACGACGCAGTGTGCCCGATCCTCTCGGCTGACGAGCTGCATCTCGCGTGGCCAGAAGCGCGCTACGTGATCGTCGCCGACGCGGGACACTCGGCGCGCGAGCCCGGCATCGCGCGCGAACTGGTCGCGGCGACGAATCGGTTTCGCGAGATCGTGGATAGAAAATGAGCGTGGCTGTCCCTCGCACCACCCTCGAATAGAAATCACTGTGGCCATCATCGATCGCGTCGAGCTGGGCCTCGTCAACCTCACGCCCAAGGTCAAGCGCACCGACGCGATCCAGAGCTTCGTGTCGCAGGAGACGCCGATGCTGCGCGTGTTCGATCGCGATGGCGCGATCGGCACCGGATACAGCTACACCATCGGCACCGCAGGCTCGTCGATCATGGCGCTGCTCTCCGATCATCTGGCGCCGCGCCTGATCGGGCGCGACGCCGACGCAATCGAGGCGATCTGGCGCGATCTGTTGTTTTCCACGCACGCGACATCGGTCGGCGCAATCACCTCGCTCGCGCTGGCGGCGGTCGACACCGCGCTGTGGGATCTCTCTTGCCGGCGGGCGAAGCTTCCGCTGGCAATTCACGCCGGCGGCGCCAAGACATCGCTGCCGCTGTACACGACCGAAGGTGGATGGCTTCATCTCGAGCCCGCTGCATTGGTCGACGACGCGCTCGCGGCAAAGGCGAAGGGCTTCGGCGGCGCCAAGATCAAGATCGGCCGGCCGCACGTCGCAGAAGACGTGGCGCGCTTGAGCGCGGTTCGCGACGCGGTCGGGGCGGCCTGGGACATCATGACCGACGCCAACCAGGGCCTCACCCTGCCCGAGGCGATCCGTCGCGCGCGGCATCTGGAGGCGCTCGACATCGCGTGGTTCGAGGAGCCGATGCCAGCCGACGACATCGGCGCGCATCGCGAGTTGGCGCGACAGACCAGCGTGCCGATTGCGGTCGGCGAATCGCTCTACAGCATCTCGCAGTTCAAGGATTATCTCGAGGCAAACGCCTGCTCCATCGTGCAGGTCGATGTGGCGCGCATCGGAGGCATCACGCCGTGGCTCAAGGTTGCGCACATGGCCGAAGCGTTCAACGTTCCGGTCTGCCCGCATTTCCTGATGGAGCTGCACGTCGGACTTTGCTGCGCGGTGCCAGACAGCCGCTGGGTCGAGTACATTCCGCAGCTCGACGCCATCACCCGCACCCAACTTGCGATCCGCGATGGACGCGGTCATGCGTCGGAAGATCCGGGGCTGGGCATCGACTGGGATTGGGACGCCATCGAACGGCTGCGAAGTGCGAAGCCGATCGTCATACGGTAGTTGTCCGTCACCCAGCCGTCCGGGCCGGATTGTTCCGCGTGGCTACTTCAGCGGAGGCAGCACCATGCGAACGCGCACGATCACATCGTTGGCAACAGTTTCCGGATCGGCCCATTGACCTTCGCCGATCTTGTAATCGAGCCGCTTGAGCGTGAAGTTGCCTTCGGCGACGCTGTTGCCGGTGGCATCCTTCTTGAGCGTGATCGGCACCACGGCATCATGCGTAATGCCCTTGATTGTCAACTGCCCCACGATTTCGTACTTATCGCCGCCGAGATCCCTGATCGCTGACGAAGCAAAATGTGCGACCGGAAACGTCGCGGTGTCGAACCACAACGCGCGCTTGATCTCGGCCTCCGATTCGTCGCTGGCGAGGTCGACGCTGCCGAGCTCGATGTCGAAATCAGCTTTCGATCGGCGGAGATCCTTGGGCACGAACACGATGTTGGCTTTCCATCGGCGAAATCGCCCCTCGACGTTGGCGCCCAGCTGCCTCGTTATGAACCGGATCTCGCTCTTGTCGATGAGCACGCCTTGCGCGCCGGCCTGACCAGCGGCAAGAAGCATCATCCCGAGCGAGGGAATGAACGAGCGAAACCGCATCATTTGAGCCCTTCACTAAGGAAACCCCGAGAGCCTCGGAGCTTCCAGGATCGCGGCAGCATTCGGTTCAGCACTGCATCGCGATTGACAAAATGGTGCTTGAGAGCCACCGCGCCATGGATACAGACCAGCGCCAGTAGGTGAAGTTCAACGTGAGGTGCACGCCCCTTAGCAGGTCTGCCATCGCCTTGTCCTTCGGCACCAGATCTGGCAAGGGTAGGAGGCCCACATAGACAACCTGCACGCCAGTCGCCGAGCTGTACAGCCAGCCTGACAGCGGAATCGCGACCAGAAGCGCATGCCAGCAGCGCATGGGTGACGACGGCGTTGTGTCGAGGTCCATGGTTCGGCTCGGGTGCAAGTCCCTTTTGTAGTGCCGCTACTTGGGCGAAGTCAACCCGCGAGCACCTCATTCGCCCCTTATTTCCCCTATACGCGCCGCTATAATATCGAAGCCTCCGTTTTCCGCCCTCCGTGACCCGCAACGAACACTGGCGTTCGCGCAGCCGCACCGCGGTCTGGCATCCGTGCACGCAGATGAAGCAGCACGAGACCACGCCGCTCGTTCCAATCTCGCGCGGCAGCGGCGCCTGGCTGTACGATTTCGAGGGCCACCGCTATCTCGACGCGATCAGCTCCTGGTGGGTCAACCTGTTCGGGCACGGACACCCGGCGATCAATGCCGCGATCGTCGACCAGCTCGCGAAGCTCGAGCATGTCATGCTGGCCGGCTTTACCCATCAACCGGTGGTCGAGCTCTCCGAGCGCCTGTCGGCGATCGCGCCGGGCAATCCCGGTCACTGCTTCTACGCCTCCGACGGCGCATCGGCGGTCGAGATCGCGCTCAAGATGAGCTTCCACTATTGGCGCAACGCGGGCCGCGGCGGAAAAACGAATTTCGTCAGTGTGGCCCATGGCTATCATGGGGAAACTGTCGGTGCGCTATCGGTGACCGATATTCCCCTCTTCCGCGACGCCTACGGGCCGCTGCTGCGCCATCAGGCGAAGGTGCCCTCGCCCGATGCGAGGCTCGCGCCTGAAGGCGCGTCGCCAAGCGAACAGGCGCTTGCGGCCGCAAACGCCCTCGATGTCTATCTCGCCGCCAATCACGAGGCGACTGCCGCGCTGATCGTGGAGCCGATGGTGCAGGGCGCCGCGGGCATGGCGATGCACGATCGGGCCTATCTCACCCGCGCACGCGAGCTCTGCACGCGATACGAGGTCCATCTGATCGCCGACGAGATCATGACCGGATTCGGACGCACCGGCACGATGTTCGCCTGCGAACATGCCGCCGTCGCGCCAGATATGCTTTGCCTTTCCAAGGGCATCACCGGCGGCTACCTGCCGCTGTCGGTGGTGCTGACCCGCGACGACATCTACGAGGCGTTCTACGACGACGATCTCGCGCGAGGATTTCTGCACTCGCATTCCTACACCGGTAACGCGCTCGCCTGTCGCGCGGCGCTGGCGGTGCTCGACTTGTTTCGCGACAACGACGTGCTCGAGGCAAATCGAGTTTCCGCGGCAAGGCTCGATGAGCTCGCGCGCCCGCTGGCCGCGCATCCCAAGGTCCAGAACTTTCGGCGACTGGGGATGATCTGGGCATTCGAAGTCGCTATTGGACGCGATGGCGGACGCGATGACTTTGCGCGCTGGTTCGCCGCCGAGGCACTGCGGCGTGAGATGCTGCTGCGGCCGATCGGCCGCACCGTGTACTGGATGCCGCCCTACTGCCTTGCCCCTGACGAGATGGAGATCCTCGCTTCGCGCACGCTGGAGATCGTTGCATGCGCCTGAGCGCGTGCAACACCTCATTTGGAGCGCTATGCGGCGTGCTGCGCGGCGCGTTGTGCTGCGGTCTCTGCTGCGCGCTGCTGCTCGCGGATCCGGCGGGCGCCGCGCTGCCGCCGACGATCGCGCGCGCGTTCCACGATCAGCGCATTCCGCTCACCGCCGTCAGCGCCTATGTGCAGGAGATCGGCGCCGCCAATTCAGTCAAGCCGCTGCTCATACACCGGCCGTCGAAACCGATGAACCCGGCGTCGACCATGAAGCTGGTGACGACGTTTGCCGGCCTCGAGCTCCTCGGGCCGGACTTTCGCTGGAAGACAGAAGCCTATGCCGACGGTCCGATCGTCGCCGGCGTGCTCACCGGTGATCTGGTGCTCAAAGGCCGCGGCGATCCGAAGATCACCCTCGAGCAGTTCAGCGAGCTCGTCGCACGCCTTCGCGCCACCGGTCTCTCTTCCATCCGTGGCGACCTGGTGCTGGACAGGACGTGGTTCGACACTGGAGCGTACGATCCGGGGGCGTTCGACGGCGAGCCGCTGCGACCCTACAACGTCGGCCCGGACGCGCTCGCGGTCAACTTCAAGAGCGTGCGCTTTGTCTTTGCGCCCAACCTCGCGCGGGATACGGTCGAGGTGCGCGTCGAACCGCCGCTCGCCAACGTCGTCATCCACGCTACGCCGCGGCTCGCCCCCGGCGACTGTGGCGATTGGCATAGCGGGCTGCTCGCCGAATTCAACAACAAGGCCGAAAGCGCCGATGCAAGCTTTCGCGGCCGTTATCCCATCGCCTGCGGCGAGCGCGACTGGTA
>DATNNK010000094.1:0-14233 GCA_035601875.1 Casimicrobiaceae bacterium
TTTCATGTTGGTGCGCGTCTCGAGTTGGATCACCGCGTATCCGTCGGCCGCGATCGTCTCGCCCTGCGCCGTCGCCCCGCGTGTCAGCGCGATGTCATTGATGCTCAAGCCGAACTGAAGCGACTCGACCATCAGCTCAATCGCATTCGGGTTCTCCACCCGCAGCGACAGGGTGACCATCGCGTCGGCCCCCTGGATTCCACCGACAGAAATGCTCTCAACGGTCACCTTGGGAGCGGCGAGACGGGTTCCAAGGCTTGCGCATGCCGCGAGCGCAGAAAGGATAAGCGCGAGTGCCGCCATGCTTACGGCCGTCGCCGGGCGGCTCGACCTCCAAGGAGATATTGGTGTCACTCAGGCGATCCCGGCGATTGAGGGAAAGCTTCAGACATTGAAGCGAAAATGCATGACGTCTCCGTCGCGCACGATATATTCCTTGCCTTCCAGGCGCATTTTCCCCGCGTCCTTGGCGCCATGCTCGCCCTTGCAGGCGATGAAGTCGTCGTAAGCGATCACCTCCGCGCGAATGAAGCCTTTTTCGAAGTCGGTATGGATCACGCCGGCGGCCTGCGGTGCGGTGCTGCCGCCCTTGACCGTCCATGCACGGACCTCCTTCGGCCCGGCCGTGAAGTACGTTTCCAGGCCAAGCAATTTGTAGCCTGCGTGGACCAGCCGATCGAGCCCGGCCTCGGTGAGCCCCATGTCGGCAAGAAAAATTTGCTTGTCCTCATGATCCAGGTCCGCGATCTGCGATTCCAGCGCCGCGCTGATCGCGACCACCGGCGCACGTTCGCGCTGGGCGTATTGCTCGACGGCCGCGAGCAGCGGATTGTCGGTGAAGCCATGCTCGGCCACGTTGGCGACATACATGGTCGGCTTCATCGTCAAGAGGAACAATGGCTTCAGCACCGCGCGCTCTTCGGGATAGAGATCGACCGAACGCGCGGGCCTCGCCTCGTTCAGCGCCGCGCCGACTTTCTCCAGCGCGGCGACTAGGCGCTGCGACTCCTTGTCGCCGCCCGCCTTCGCCGCCTTGGCGTGCTTGGCAAGCTGCTTGTCGACCGTGGCCAGGTCCGCCAGCGCCAGCTCGGTGTTGACCGTCTCGATATCGGATACGGCGTCGATCTTGCCGGCGACGTGGACGACGTTGTCGTCCTCGAAGCAGCGAACCACGTGTGCGATCGCGTCGGTCTCGCGAATGGTGGCCAGAAATTGATTCCCGAGGCCCTCCCCCTTCGATGCGCCGGCGACCAATCCCGCGATGTCTACGAATTCGACCGTCGCCGGAAGAACGCGCTCGGGACGCGCTATCGCGGCCAGGGGTGCAAGACGCGGATCGGGCACTTCGACGATACCGATGTTGGGCTCGATGGTGCAAAACGGATAGTTCTCGGCCGCGATCCCCGCTTTGGTCAGCGCATTGAAGAGCGTTGACTTGCCGACGTTAGGCAATCCGACGATGCCGCATCTGAGACTCATTTCGCCTTCGATCCCTTTGCTTCGGAGCTATCCGCGCTGTCTTGCGAAGAAGCCGCGGGTGCGGGCGGCTTCCTTGAATCCGGCGCGTTGCTTGCCGTCGCTGAGCCTGCCTCGGTCGCCTGGGGTGCCTTGGGCGCCTTCGGCACCGTGTGCAGCAGATGCATCGCGCGCTCGGTGTCGCCCACCTCGAGCGAGGGCCAGATCGCGAGCGCGCGGACAATGGCATCGTCGATCGCCTGCTGCTCTTCCAGTCGCGGCCTGTGAAGAACGTAATCGGCGACCTCCTGTTCGGAAAGCGCACCCTCGCGCGGGTGGCCGATGCCGATTCTGAGCCGCCAGAAGGCCGGCGTGCCGAGCGATGCGGCGATATCTTTGAGTCCATTGTGACCGGCGCTGCCGCCGCCTTCTTTGAGCTTGACGGCGCCTGGCTTCAGGTCGAGCTCGTCGTGCGCGATCAGGATTTCCTCCGGTGCAATGCGATAGAAACGCGCCAGCGAGGACACCGCCTGGCCGCTTCGGTTCACAAAGGTTTGCGGCAATGCCAATCGCCGATCGATGCCGTCGTTCGCTCGTACGCTGGCAACGAGGGCCTGAAACTTCGCCTGCATACCGAGTGACGCGCCGACTGCCTGCGCCAGGCGCTCGACGAACCACGCGCCCGCGTTATGCCGGGTCGCTCGGTATTCGCTGCCGGGGTTACCTATGCCGACGATTAATCGCAATGGCGTCATTGTTGCACCTGTGTATCACGCCGGCGCCAACAAAAAAGCCCGCCGGGAACCGCCAGGCGGGCCTTTTTGCGCGGACGACTGGCTACTTTTTGGCGTCCTTTTTGGCGGGAGCTTTCTCCGCGCTCTTTTCCGGACCCTTCTCGGCGCCCTTCTCGGCGCCCTTCTCCGCGCCCTTTTCGGGCGCTTTCTCGCCTTCCTTTCCGGCTTCCACCGGCGCGCCTTCGACGACGGCACCTGGCTCAACCACCGCGGCGACCTCTTCGACTTCAGCGATGACTCTCGGCACGATCGCCGTCGCGACTACCGGGCTTTCGCCGCCACGCGTCACCGCGGTCACCCCGGCCGGCAAGGTCAGATCCGAAACGTGGATCGACTGTCCCACGGCCAGCGTAGAAAGATCGACCTCGATGAACGCCGGCAGATCCTTGGGCAAGCACGACACGTCGAGCTCGGTCAGCACGTGGCTGATGATCGCATCCGTCGACGCCGCGGGGGAAATCTCGCCGTTGGCGAAATGGAGCGGCACTTTCATGCGGATCTTGCGGTTCTCGTCGACGCGCTGGAAATCGATGTGCAGCACTTCGTGACGAAACGGATGCATTTGCACGTCGCGCAGCAAAACGCGTTGCGTTGTCTCGCCGAGCGTCATGGTCAGAATGGTGGAATGAAACGCTTCCCGTTTCAGGGCATAGATCAAGGCATTGTGATCGAGCTCTATCGTCTGCGGCTTGCCGTCGCCGCCATAGACGATGCCCGGCGCCCGTCCGGTCAGACGAAGACGGCGGCTTGCGCCCCGGCCTTCCCTTTCGCGCGCGAATGCAGTGAATGATTGCTGCGGTGGTTGCGGTGACTGTTGCATGGCAAAAGCTCCTTGTCTGCGGCCTTCCGGAGGCGTTCACTAGCCCGACGGTCGTCCGCTATGGCGACATGCCGCTCGTGCGAATGAGCGGGAAAGCCTTGAATTGTAATCTGATTCACGAGGTCGGCGCAATCCCGGCGTGGGCCGGACCCGGATCGGCCGTCAGGGGCTTCGCCTCGGAAAGTGCCGGCTTGTCGCGTCGCGGCGCAAGACCGGCGACCTACTCGGTGAACAGCGAGCTCACCGACTCTTCGTTGGAGATCCGCGTCATCGTCTCGGCAAGAAGTTGAGCGCAGGAAAGCTGCCGTATGCGTTTGCACGCGCGCGCTTCGTCGGAAAGGGGAATCGTGTCGGTGACGACGATTTCATCGAGCTGCGATTCGGCGATGCGCGCCACGGCGCCGCCCGACAGCACAGGGTGCGTGCAATAGGCGAGCACTTTCTGCGCGCCGTTTTCTTTCAGTGCCGCAGCCGCCTTGCAGAGCGTGTTCGCGGTATCCACGATGTCATCCATGATCACGCATGAACGGCCCTCGACGTCGCCGATGATGTTCATTACTTCGGCGACATTGGCTTTCGGGCGACGTTTGTCGATGATCGCGAGGTCGGAATCGAGGCGCTTGGCGATGGCGCGGGCGCGCACCACCCCGCCGACGTCCGGAGACACGACGAGCAGATTTTCGTAATTTTGCTTCCAGAGGTCGCCCAGCAATACCGGCGTCGCATAAATGTTGTCGACCGGGATATTGAAAAACCCCTGAATCTGATCGGCGTGCAGGTCCATGGTCATCACGCGGTCCACGCCGACGGTCGTGATCATGTCGGCGACGACCTTGGCGGTGATCGCCACCCGGGCCGATCGCGGACGGCGGTCCTGACGGGCATAGCCGAGGTACGGTATCGCGGCGGTGATTCGTCCCGCCGAAGCCCGTTTCAGCGCATCGACCATCACCAGAATTTCCATGAGGTTATCGTTGGTCGGCGCGCATGTGGATTGCAGAACGAAAACGTCGCGGCCACGAACGTTTTCCAGCAATTCGACCATCACCTCGCCGTCGGAAAAGCGGCCGACGATACATCGGCCGAGACTGATGTTCATGTGCTTGACGACCGCTTCCGCGAGCTTGGGGTTGGCGTTGCCGGTAAAGACACGCATGCGTTCAAACGCCATCGCGCCGCCCAGGACTAATCGCCAGAAGCGAGCCGGACACGCCACGCACGTCGCGCGGCCTGCCCGGCACAGGCTTGGCTGGGGAGGTAGGGATCGAACCTACGAATGCCGGAATCAAAATCCGGTGCCTTACCACTTGGCGACTCCCCAAGGGAAACTGTCACGTCCGAAATTCTTGAACGCCGACATCGCTCAGGCAAACGACCAGAGCGGGTGACGATCGAGTGCGCGCGCAACAAAACCGGTCATTCCGCGAGGCAGCCGTGAGAGCGCCTGTTGTGCAGCCTGTTCGTTGGCAAAGGCAGCCAGCACACACGCGCCCGAGCCCGTCATGCGCGTTCCCGCCTCCGATGCCACGCTACGAAGCGCCTCGAGGGCGTCGGCGATCTCCTGAAATCGCGCAACCGCCACCGCTTGCAGATCGTTGCGGCCGTAGCCCTCGGAAAAGACTGGCATTTTCGCGGACTCGCTGTCACGTGTCAATTCGGTCGCTGCGAAGATTTCCGCCGTTGGTACGTGGATCGGCGGTGCCACCACCGCGAACCAGGTAGCGGGCACGCTGCAGGCTTGCAGTCTTTCGCCGACGCCGCGGGCAAACGCCGGCTCGCCAAAGACGAAGAACGGTACGTCCGCGCCAAGCTTCAACGCGAGATTCATCAGTGTCGCGCGCGACAAGCCCAGCCGCCACATGCGGTTCAGGCCAAGAAGCACGGTCGCCGCGTCCGAGCTGCCGCCGCCCAGGCCCGCCCCCATAGGAACGCGCTTGTCGACTCCGATCTCCACCCCACAGGCGACACCAAATTCGCGTTGGACCAGGCGAGCTGCCAAGACTGCGAGATCGTCGTCTACCTCAACACCGGCCGCGCCGTGGGTGCGCGTCACCGCGTCATCGTCGCGTAGTGAGAGCGTGATGAGATCGGCGCGGTCGATCGGCACGACCAGCGATTCGAGCGTGTGGTATCCGTCCGGCCGCCGTCCCGTGACATGCAAAAAAAGATTGAGCTTCGCCGGGGCAGGAAGCGTCAGCGCAGTGTGCTGAGGCGGCGGCGTCACTGCCACGCGTCGATGACCAGTCGCAGCTCGACGCCGGGGTAATCGAGCGTCATTCGAGCGGGACGCGAAACGCCCGTTGCATCCTTGACGAACGCCTGGTAGACGATGGTCCAGCCGTCCTGACGCAATACGCCTGGCGCGCCGTCGGCGCCCGCTTCGGCAGTGAACGGCGCACCCTTTCTCGGCGCGCCCTGGACCCAGAACGCCAAGCCCTCGACGGGCAGCGCCCAGCCCAGCCCGCGCGAGGTCAACGTCGTCCAGTCGCTTGCGGTTTCCACTTTGCCGTCCGGCGTCTGCAACGTGACGCCGCCCGCGTCGCCCATCAGCCGGGCAACCGTCTGACCCAGTGGCGACGCGAGATCCAGCTCGTCGCGATCGCCGGCATGGCTCCAGCGAAAGCTGGCGGCGAATGCGTCGGCGTCATGCCGCGCCGAGAGTCTGCCGGCAATTTCGTAGGCGGTCCGGGTATCGGCAAACTTGAATGGCGACGCGTCGTGCGGGGTCAGCGTCGACGCGCATCCGGCGAGCATGAGCAAATTCGCGATCGCCGCGAAGCGAGCGACGCGGCCTGGCAGGCGCATCAGCGAGTGGAGTTCGCGCTACGGCGCAAGTCGACGCACGGTCTCGAGCAGAAGCGCGTTGTCCGGCGTCTCCTTGAGCTGCGACTGCCAGACCTCCTTGGCACGGTCCCGTTCTCCCTTGGCCCATAGGACTTCGCCAAGGTGCGCTGCAATTTCCGGATCGGGCCGATCGGCGAGCGCGCGGCGCAGAAATTTCTCCGAATCGCCGAGATTGCCCATGCGGAAATGTGCCCATCCCATGCTGTCCAGGATCGACGGGTCTTCCGGCGCAAGCGTAAGCGCCTTTTCGATGAGCTTCAGCCCTTCGGCGGTCCGTGGCGTGCGATCGACCAGCGTGTAACCAAGCGCGTTGAGCGCCTGCGGATTATCGGGTCTGAGCTCGATCAAGCGCGTCAGCCGCGATTCCACCTCGTCGAGCCGGTCGAGTTTTTCGGCGACCATGGCGACGTCGTAGATCAGCTCCACCGAATTCGGCTCGGCCGCCAGCGCGCTGGAAAGGACTGCGTATGCGCCCTTGTAATCGCCCGCGTCGCGCAGGACCTGCGCTTCGGCCTGACGCACTTCGATGCCGCGCTCCCGATTCTCCGGCTTGAGCGATGCCAGATATCGGCGCGCTCCCTCTATGTCGCCCTTCTTTGCCAGCACGGTCGCGATGCGCAGCGTCGCGATCCAGGCGCGCTCCCCGTCGGTGACTTCACGGTAACGCGCGATTGCAGCATCGTAGCGCTTGGTCTCCTCGGCGATCTGTCCCAAATAGAAGGCGACCGCGCCGGGATCGACGCCTGCGCTTCGGAGCTCTTCGAACATCCGCTCCGCGGTTGCGTAGTCTTTCATCTGCACCGAGATCGCGGCAACGGCGAACTGGATGTCGCGATCGGACTTGTCTTCGTCAAGCAAGCGCTGGAACAGTGCGCGGGCCTCGCCATATCGCTTCTGCTCGACGTAGAGCTGGGCCAGCGCGCCGGTCGCGGCGCGCGATTCGGGCACGCTCGCGAGGAAGCCATTCAAATAGCGAATCGCGCCTTCGGGAGATGTCTTGGCGAGAAGATCGGCCTTGATGAGCGCCGCGCGCTCCCAGCCAGGCTTGAGCTCCAGCGCCCGGTCGGCCGCGCGGATCGATGCGGCGCTAATTTCCAGATCTGAAAGTCCGGTGTTGTATCCCGCCAGCGCGACCGCAAACTGCGCCTCCGCGACGGTGGGATACGGTTTTGCGAGCTCGACAATCAGGCGGTACACAACCGTTTTGTCTGCCTGCGCGGCGAGCGCCTGATTCAACTGCACGAATGCATCGGCGAGCGTCTTGCTGTCCGCGCCCGCCTCGGCCAGCACGCGTTCGAGCTCCGCCTTGATGTCACCGCCGGAGCCCGGCTGCGACAGCGTTGCGACCATTTGCTTGGCGCGATCGGCGCTCGGATCGAGTTTCGACCATAGCCGCGCAGCCTCGAGGGCAAGGTCGCGTTGACGGGCAAACAGCGCGACCTCGGTCGCGCGTCGCGCGATCTGCGCGTCTTGTGAGTCTCGCGCCGCTTCGTAGTAGGCACGCGCCGCGAGCGCCGGCGCACCGCGCTGCAGGGCGATGTCGCCGACCAGCATTCTGTAGACGATCTCGGCGGTCAGCGGACGCGCTGAGGGGGCCGGGGCGACTGGCGCTGGGGGTGGCGGCACAACGGGCGCCTTTTGCGCCACGGCGTCGTAGCCGGTACCGGCAGCTCCCAGCAGGGCCAGACTGAGCGCGAGCCGGGCTAAGGAATGCGAGCGGTGAGGAAACATGCGAATCGCTTTCTGTGCTATCGGCCTAATGCCGGAGCGCCTTCAATCTTAGGTTATATTTGGCGCAGCAACAAACGCGCCTCCCTGCCAATGCCCGAGCTCCCCGAAGTCGAAACCACCCGGCGCGGGATCGCGCCTTACGTGGAAGGGCAGAATGTGACGGCGGTACGTCTCTACGACCGCCGATTGCGCTGGCCGGTTCCTGAAGACTTGGCGCAAAGACTCGTAGGCCGGGTGGTCGAAAAGGTCGAGCGACGAAGCAAGTATCTGCTGTTCCGGCTGGGTATGGATACGCTGCTCATCCATCTCGGCATGACCGGCAGTCTGCGCGTTTACAAGGATGCCCCGCCCAAACGCATCCATGACCACGTCGACCTTGAATTCGGCAATGGCGTCATCCTGCGCTATCACGACCCGAGGCGCTTCGGCGCGGTGCTGTGGCTACCGGACGCCGCCCATCACCCGCTGCTGACCGGACTCGGGCCCGAGCCCCTACGCCCGGAGTTCGATCCTGATCATCTGTTTCGCGCCACGCGCAAGCGCCGTGCTGCGATCAAGCTCGCTCTTATGGATAACACCGTGGTCGTTGGCGTCGGCAACATCTACGCCAACGAGTCGCTGTTCCGCGCCGGCATTCGCCCGACGCGTGCCGCCAACCGGATCTCGCGCCTACGGATGAGACGACTGCGCGAGGCCGTGCGCGAGACGCTCGCCGACGCGATCGCAAAGGGCGGAAGCACCTTGCGGGACTACGTCGACAGCGACGGTGCCGCCGGCTACTTCCAGTTCCATTATTTCGTCTACGGTCGCGAGGGGCGGCCGTGCCGAGTATGCGGAACGGCGATACGCTCGGTCCGGCTTGGCGGTCGCGCGACGACCTTCTGTCCCACCTGCCAACACTAGCCCAGGCCAGGCGATTGGCATGGCGCGCTTTATGCTAGAGTCCCCGGCACGACGCCCCCAAAGCGGAAGCCGGGCGTCGCGGCGCAAGGCGGGCCGGCGCTCGATTTCCGATGTCGAGGCCGTTCTCGAAGACCGGAGGTCTGCGCGCAATTTCAGGCTCGCGCCCGAGGGAGGCGCAATCATGATGCAATCCAGGGATCTGGCAGCGCGATTCGAGGCCTACAGCGACTGGCGCCGGCGTCTGTCCGCGGGCATTTCCGGCCTGCACGAATGGCTTACGCAGCAGGAATTGGCCGACGCCCAGGCCGATCTGTCCATCCAGCACCTGCTCGAGCGGTTGCACCAGGATCAACTGGTCGTGGCCTTTGTCGCCGAGTTCTCGCGCGGCAAGTCCGAGCTGATCAATGCCATCTTTTTCGCCGACTTCGGACAGCGATTGCTGCCGTCCGCGGCGGGCCGCACGACGATGTGTCCGACGGAGCTTTTATACGATTCCACGCGCCCGCCGTCGATCCGACTGTTGCCGATCGAAACGCGGGCGCGCGACGGCTCGGTGACCGAGTTCAAGAACTACGCCGACGAGTGGGTCACGCTCGCCCTCGATCTATCGTCGGCGGACAAGATGAGCGAAGTCTTGTCCCAGGTCTCTCAGACCAAACGTGTGCCGATCGTGCTGGCGCGCAAATACGGACTTTACGACGAGAACGACGTGCTGGCCCCGATGTCCGCGGCCGACGAGGCGGCGGTCGATATTCCGTGCTGGCGCCACGCAGTGATCAATTTCCCGCATCCGTTATTGCAGCAGGGGTTGGTGATTCTCGACACGCCGGGCTTAAACGCGATAGGAACCGAGCCCGAACTGACGCTCAATCTGCTGCCCAACGCACACGCGGTGCTGTTTATCCTCGCCGCGGATGCCGGCGTGACCAGGACCGACATCGACGTGTGGCGGAACCACCTGGTCGGCGACAGCCCCGGCACCAAGGAGGGCCGCCTGGTCGTTCTGAACAAGATCGACGGATTGTGGGACGAGCTCCGGTCGGCGTCCGAGATCGAATCCGAAATCGCCCGGCAGGTGCGCAGCACCGCGCAACTGCTTGCGATCCCGCCGGCGCAAGTTTTTCCGGTGTCCGCGCAGAAGGCGCTCCTGGCCAAGGTCAACGGTGACGATGCGCTCCTGACCAAAAGCCGTCTGCCGCTGCTTGAGCTGGCGCTGTCGAAAGAGCTGATTCCCGCGAAGCGGCACATCGTCGGATCGGCGACGCGCGCCGAAATTCGTTCCCTGGCTGCGAGCACGCGCACCATACTCGACAGCCGCGTTGCGGGTATCCACGAACAGCTGGGTGAGCTTCGTGGCTTGCGAGGCAAGAATCAGGATGTCGTCGAGCACATGATGGAGCGCATCCAGCAGGAGAAGGACCTTTTCGAGCGCGGCATGCAGCGCTATACCGCGCTGCGTACGGTGTTCACGCAGCAGACCAACACGCTCTACGAATGTATCGGCCTGGAGAAGCTGCGCGCGACTGCCGGAGAAACTCGCAAGCGCATCGAAGACAGTCCCTTCACCAAGGGCGTGCGCTCGGCCATGAATGATTTCTTCGCCCAGATCCACGGCGGCCTCGAGCAGAGTGGGCGGCAGACAGCGGAGATCCACGACATGATGCTCGCGATGTATGTGCGCTTCGCGAGCGAGCATGGGCTCGAGCCGTTCGCGCCGCCATCATTTTCGATGCTCAAGTATCAGAAAGAGGTCGAACGTCTCGAGCGCGCGTACAACATGCACTTCAATACCTTGTGGAACATGGTGAGCAAGGCCAAGTTCACGCTGATGAAACGCTTCTACGAGACCATCGCGATCCGCGTCAAGCACGTCTACGACATTGCCAATCGCGATTTGGAAAGCTGGCTCAAGGCGGTCATGGCGCCGCTGGAAACCCAGGTACGCGAGCACCACATTCAATTGCGCC
The DNA here is from genome assembly GCA_035601875.1 of Casimicrobiaceae bacterium. Taxonomy (GTDB): domain Bacteria; phylum Pseudomonadota; class Gammaproteobacteria; order Burkholderiales; family Casimicrobiaceae; genus PALSA-1003. Next base: position 10,515 of record DATNNK010000094.1, read on the forward strand.
GACGCCTTGACAGCGTCAAGCGCATCCATCGGGCCAGTGACGAGCTCGAGGAGCGGCTGAGCGAGCTGGAGCAAGCCGAATCGGGAATACGCGACCAGATCGCCGCGCTGGGGCGCGAGCTCTCCGCCATTGTCGCGATTATCGAGCAGCCCGAACTATTGCCTCTGGCCGCCAACGGCTAGTGCCCTTAAGTCAGCTGCTGCCGATTTCGGCCGACGGCTTGGCCTTGCTTGCGGTCGCCATCAAGCCTTCGTACTTGAGCATGAGCTGCTCCCGCGTCTCGACCCGGTCGGGATTGAGCGGGATGCAATCCACTGGGCAGACTTCGACGCATTGAGGCGTGTCGAAGTGGCCGACGCACTCGGTGCACTTCGAAGGATCGATGACGTATATCTCGATCCCCTGCGCGATGGCCCCGTTCGGGCATTCGGGCTCGCAGACGTCGCAGTTGATGCATTCGTCGGTAATCATCAGCGCCATGGTTCGCGCTACCTTTTCGCCTCGTCCCCACAGATCTCCGCGACCTTGGCCTTCAGCCTGGCCGCGACGACCGGGTGCACGAACTTGCTGACGTCGCCGCCGAAGCGCGCGATCTCGCGAACGATCGTCGACGACATAAAGAGATACTTCTCGGCCGGCGTGAGGAACAGCGTTTCGACCTCGGGATACAAGTTCCGGTTCATGCCAGCCATCTGAAATTCGTATTCGAAGTCGGAGACTGCGCGAAGGCCCCGGACGATCACGGTGGCGCCGATCGAGTGCACGAAGTCCATGAGCAGTCCGGAAAAGCCAGCCACTTCGACGTTGCGATGTTCGGCGAGAACTTCACGAGCCATTGCGATGCGCTCGGCGGCCGCGAACATCGGCCGCTTGCTTTCACTGTCGGCGATGCCGATCACCACACGCTCGAACAGTTTCGCCGCTCGCCGCACCAGATCCTCGTGGCCTCTGGTGAAGGGATCGAATGTTCCGGGATAGACGACAGTGAGCATCGGTTGAGGCTAAACGGACGGCGCCTCGGCGGCGCGGCGCAGCAGATGATAGTGTACCTGTCCCGCCTTGTCGCCTCGCCAGACCTCCAGGCCGCGCGGCGCGTCGATGGCCGCAGGCGCTTCGACGTAGAGCATCCCCGACATCGCGAGCCGCTCCGCGACGGCCGGCAGAAGCGCATCCCAGTCGGCGGTGCCGAAGGGCGGATCGACAAAGATCACGTCGAACGGCCGCTTCTCGCGCGCAAGGAAACCGCGGGCGTCAGCGCAATGCGTCTCGAGTGCCGTCGTGCCGAGTGCCGCGCCGGTCGCAACGAGCCTGCGCACGATCCCGGCATGGCGGTCGACAGCAACGCCAAGTGCGGCGCCTCGAGACAATGCTTCGAAGGTCAACACACCGCTGCCGGCATACAGATCCAGCGTCGTCGCTCCCGCAAGGTCCTGTCCGAGCCAGTTGAAAAGCGTCTCGCGAACCCGGTCGGGTGTCGGCCTGAGGCCGGGAATGGAAGAGAAGCCTAGGCGGCGCCCGCGCCAACGCCCGCCAATGATGCGAAGCTGATTGGCCTGACGGTTGGCCTTAGGCAAGCTGCGGGGAGACATGCTGGGGGAAAGGTAGAATTATAGCTTTCGCCCTAGCGCCCTCATGTTCGACCTGTTCAAACGCGACGCCGAGCCAGACCGCCGCCCTTGGGGCGAAAGATTGAAAGCGGGCCTGGGGCTTTCGCGTGAGCGTCTCACCCGTCCGCTCAATGCCGTGTTCGGGCGTAGGACGCTTTCGGACGAAACGCTCGAAGAGCTCGAAGGCGCGCTGCTCGAAGCCGACGTCGGCGTTCCCGCGACGACGCACCTGCTCGCCCAGCTTGCTGCTCGCGCCAAGCGCGCCGAGATCGATGTCGACGCCCGCACATTGCTGAAGGCCGTGCTCACCGAGCTCCTTCTCCCGCTCGAACAACCGCTGATCGTCGGCCCTGAGCGGCCCTTTGTGATGATGATTGCAGGCGTCAACGGTACCGGCAAGACGACTTCCATCGGCAAGCTTGCCAAGTACCTCCAAGGGCAGGGTTATTCGGTGTTGCTTGCTGCCGGGGACACTTTTCGCGCTGCCGCGCGTGAGCAGCTCGAAATCTGGGGCGACCGCAACGGCGTCCCGGTCATCGCCCAGCAAGGTGGCGATCCCGCCGCCGTCATGTTCGACGCAATCGCCGCCGCCCGAGCTCGCGGCATCGACGTCGTCCTTGCCGATACCGCCGGCCGCCTCCCGACGCAGGCGCACTTGATGGAGGAGTTAAAGAAGATCCGCCGCGTGCTGGCCAGAGCGCAGGCCGGGGCCCCTCACGAGACCTTGTTGGTGCTGGACGCCAACACCGGCCAGAACGCGCTTGCCCAGGTCGCCGCCTTTGATGCGGCGCTCAATTTGACCGGCCTCGTCCTGACCAAGCTCGATGGAACCGCGAAGGGAGGCGTCGTCGCCGCCATCGCGAAGACCCAGCCGATTCCGATCAAGCTGATCGGGATCGGAGAGGGGCTCGATGACCTCCGGGCTTTTCGGGCCGCCGAGTTCGTCGATGCGCTCGTCGGGTGATGCCGAGCGCTCGTGACGGGCTGGGCGATCAGCTTTTTGATGGGGTTTCCGCGATGCACCCCAGGACTAGCGTGGCTTAGCCTGAATGCGAGCGCACGCTTTTATTGAATCGGCGTGGGAACTTCTGGTCGCCTTGGCACTCTTATTGGTCGAGTGCTAAAATTTAGGCGCTCGAGAAGGAGACTATTTGATGCCCACAAGCACCTTGGCATTCCCGACCCCGGCCTCGCTGGGGAGCCTCGATCACTACATCCAGGCAGTGAACCGCTTCCCGCTCCTTTCCCAGGCGCAGGAGGTCGAGCTAGGACGCCGGCTGCAACGGGACGACGACTTGGACGCCGCCCGCCAGCTGGTGTTGTCCCATTTGCGTTTGGTGGTTGCAATCAGCCGCAATTATCTGGGCTACGGACTGCCCCAGGCGGATCTGATCCAGGAAGGAAACATTGGCCTGATGAAGGCGGTGCGGCGCTTCGATCCGGAGCGCGGCGTTCGCCTGGTCTCGTTCGCGCTGCACTGGATCAAAGCGGAGATCCACGAACACATCCTGCGCAACTGGCGGCTGGTCAAGATTGCGACCACCAAGGCGCAGCGTAAGCTGTTTTTCAACCTGCGCAGCATGAAGCCGGGAAGCCATTCGCTGACCCGGGCCGAGGCGCGCGGGATTGCGCAGGCGCTGAACGTCAAGCCGGAAGAAGTGCTGGAAATGGAAACGCGACTCACAGGCCAGGAAGTAGCGCTTGATCCGCCGGCAGGGGACGAAGGCGAGAGCATGACGCCGATCGCCTACCTGACCGATACCGAGGCCGAGCCGGTGCAGATTCTCGAGCGGGCCGAGACGTCGCGGAACCGCAGCGACGGACTGAAAAGCGCGCTGGCGCGACTCGATAGCCGGAGCCGCGAGATCATGGAAGCGCGATGGCTGCGGGAAGACGACGATGCAGCGACGCTGCAGACGCTCGCCGACAAATACGGCGTGTCCGCGGAACGCATCCGTCAGATTGAGAGCAAGGCGATCAAGACCATGCGCGGCCAAATGGCAGCGCTGCAGTAATGCTTTGATCGCGGGGAGCGCCGACAGGCGCCCGTGCTCAGCCAATACGTTGAAGGCGCCCGTTTCCGGGCGCTTTTTTTACAGCTCTACCTGCGTG
>DATNNK010000095.1:0-4016 GCA_035601875.1 Casimicrobiaceae bacterium
CGCTCACCAGGAAGATTGCGCCCGAGGCGGCCAACATCTGCAGGAATGCCGACATGGGTAGCTCCGCAAGTACCGGGCCGATGCTGCTCGCGAGCGAGCCGGCCACGGTGCGTACCGAATCGCTGCCGGCGTATTGCAAACCCTCGACGCTGCCAAGATAACCCAGCCGCCAATCTTGCAATTGTGGAAGGGCACGTAGCGCGGCGCGCAGCAGTGTTGCCGGCTCACTCGCGACCAACGCGGCGAGGCTGCGTCTTTGCATCACCAGCGCTTCCGGGCACGTAGCCTCGAGTGCCTCGCCCATGGGCTGGTACCAGGTGGCACCCACCGAGCGCAGACAGCGCTCCGGCAGGCCCAGCCGTCTCGCGGTCAGCGCCTCGTCTTTGGACGCCGGAAGGATCGCGCCCAGGACGACATCGGCGTTGTTCGCCTGGGCGATGGTCGGATGGCGGCCGATGAGCTCCGCTTGCGCAAAGGCGATAGCGCCCACCACCGCGATAAGGAACAGCGCGCTGCGACGAGCGCGCGCCCAGAGCGAGATCACCAGCGGGAAGACGAGGAGCGCGGGCAGCCACAAATGCTGCTGCCGCGACAGCCCGAGACCGATCAAGCTCATCGCCAACGCGGCGATTTGCGTCGACGAAGGCGAGTCCGATGCCGTTGTGCGCATACCAATGGCAACCAACAGAACCACGCTCGCATACGCGAAGAGGACCGCGGTGAATTCGGTGTACAGGGTGTTGAGCCACAAGGTCACGATAGGATCGCACAGGACGAGCGCGAACACGGCGCCGTGAACGAGCGCCACGGCCGGCCGCCGTCGCAACATGGCGCCGAATGCGAACGCAATCACGATCAGCGTCACCGCCTTGATTGCGCCGATGACGCGCAGGTCGACCGCTTCGCCCTCTGCCAGGGTCGCGGCAACCGGCGCCACGAAAAGGAGCTCACTGCTCCAGTAGCATTCGTCAGGACGGCGCTCGCCGCGCACATAGCGCGCGATAGGCGCCTCGGGGTGCGCCTGCAGCCGCGCTGGTGGCGGCAGGTCGGGCCACAAGCCGACGCACGCCGAGATCCGCCGCATGTCGAATTGATTGGCGTAGCCCACAAGCGGCGTGGCACCGACCACCGCATAGACGCGCAACGCACCGATGCCGATCAGAACGAACGCGAGCAAGGTTGCGAATCGTGTCCGCTCAGGCATGATGGCACGGGGTCGATGCAAAGCGCCGATGATCGATGATGCCAGAAGCGAGGTGCGGCTCAAGCGGCGCAGCGTCTGGAAGGAGACCCAATACGGGAACGATTATGCATTATTGGCGCTCGCTTAGGCCGCAGCAGTGGATAAAGAACGCCTTCGTGTGGGCGGGGTTCCTCTTCGCGCACGCGTGGCATGATTCGTCGCTTGCGGCGCACGTCGCCGCGGCGTTCGTCGCCTTCTGCCTTCTTGCGAGCGCGGTCTATATTGGAAACGACTGGATCGATCGCGACGCCGACCGCGCGCACCCGCTGAAGCGTGATCGGCCCATCGCCGCCGGCCGGCTCTCGCTGGCAGCGTCGGCTTCGATGTCCATCGCACTCGCATTGGCGGCTTTTGCGCTCGGAACGTGGGTGGGCGTCGAGCTGGTCGCAATCCTGCTTGCGTATCTGGTCCTGAACGCGGCGTACTCGTTGGGCCTCAAGCGGATGGTGATCATCGACGTGATTTCGGTCGCGCTTGGCTTCCTGCTTCGCCTGCTCGCCGGCACGCTCGGCGTAGGCATCGCGCCGTCGCCGTGGCTCCTGATGTGCGGTCTGATGCTGACGCTGTTGCTGGGCTTCGGCAAGCGTCGCGCCGAACTCGTGGCGGTCACTGCCGAATCGGGACGCGCCGTGCTCGCCGAATATTCTCCCGCATTGCTCGACCGGCTCATTACCGTGTGCGTCAGCGGAACGCTCATTTCGTACAGCCTATACACCATCAGCCCGCAAACGATCGCGTTGCACGGCAGCGCAAATCTTGTTTACAGCGTACCGATCGTCACCTACGGGCTTTTCCGCTATCTGTATTTGCTCGACCGACAACACGCCGCCGAGGATCCGAGCCGTCTCATGCTCACCGACCATCATTTGCAAGGCGCCGCGCTGGCGTGGTTGGCGGCGGTCGTCTGGGTCCTCACGCACGGAAGCTGATCGCTACGCGAGCATGGACGTCGGCGTGGCCACCCGGCGATCTCGCGCGAGGCGAGGGCTCAGCCGTCGAGAAACGCGAAATCGACCTCCGGCCTGCGGCCGGAAACGAGATCCGCAACCGCTTTTCCGGATCCGCAGCTCATCGTCCAGCCGAGCGTGCCATGACCGGTATTGAGATACAGGTTTGGATAGCGGGTGCGGCCGATAAGCGGAACGTTCGATGGCGTCGCCGGCCGCAACCCGGTCCAATACTCGGGGTGTTTGGTATCGACGGCGTCGCCGAACCATTCGTTCGCGCGCCGGGTCAACGCCTCACAACGCACCGGATTGAGCTCGAGGCTATAGCCGGACAGCTCCGCGGTCCCCGCCACCCGGAGACGATCGCCGAGTCGCGTAAAGACCATTTTCTTGGCGTCGTCGGTGATGCTCACGGTCGGCGCTGCCGCCGGATCGACGATGCCAAGTGTCGCTGAATAGCCCTTTGCCGGATAAACCTGCGCGCTTACCCCGATCGGCGCGAGCAGCTTGGGCGTGTAGCTCGAAAGGCACACGACGTAGGCGTCGGCATCGAGCACCTCCCTGCCGTGCTGCTCGTCGACCGTGTGGACGCCGCTTACCGCGCTCCCGGCTACCGAGAGCGATTCGATCGTCACGCCGTAGCGAAACGCGACGCCTCGCTGGATCGCGAGTGCCGCGAGCGATTGCGTGAACTTTCTCGCGTCTCCGGTCTCGTCGCTCGCGGTGTAGGTGCCCCCGGCGATCCAGTCCCTTCGGTTCTTAAGTGATGGCTCTATCGCAATACATTCCGCAGCGGTCTTCACTTCGCGCGCGATGCCGTATTGCCGCACCAGCTCGGCGGCTGCCGCCGCGGCATCGAATCCCTCGCGGTCGGTGTAGATCTGCAGAATGCCCCGCTGCAGATCGTCGTAATGCAGGCCGGTCGCGGCGCGCAAGTTCCGCAGCACCTCTCCTGAATACTTGCTGATGGCGAGGATCTGCAGCATGTTGCGCCGGTTGCGCGATGGCAGGCACTCGATGAGGAACTGCAGGCCCCAGCGCCACTGCTGGAGGTCCAGGCGCGGGCGGAACAACAGCGGCGCGTCGGCCTGCCGCAGCCACTTGAGAATCTGGAACGGCGCCTGCGGGTTGGCCCAGGGCTCGACGTGCGAGACCGAGATCTGGCCACCGTTGGCGAACGAAGTCTCCAGCGCCGCCGCGCTGTGACGTTCGACGACGGTGACATCGTGTCCTTGCTCGCGAAGAAACCACGCGGTCGTGGTTCCGATCACGCCCGCGCCGAGCACCAGAACCTTCACCTCGCGAAAACCTACGCGTATTCCGCGACAGGCACGCAGGCGCAAAACAGATTGCGATCGCCGTAAACGTTGTCGGCGCGGCCCACCGACGGCCAGATCTTGTTCGCTTTCAAGCTGGCCAGCGGATAGGCCGCCTGCTCGCGGCTGTAGCCATGCTTCCATTCCGTTGTCAGCAACGCTACCGCGGTGTGCGGCGCATTTTTCAACGGGTTATCGTCGCGGTCCATCCTTCCTTCCTCGATGGCGCGAATTTCTTCGCGGATCGCCAGCATGGCGTCGACGAAGCGGTCGAGCTCGACCTTGGATTCGCTCTCGGTCGGCTCGACCATCAGCGTTCCCGCGACCGGAAAGCTCATGGTCGGGGCGTGAAACCCGTAGTCCATGAGACGCTTTGCGACGTCCTCGACCGTGACCCCGCTCGTCTCCTTGAGCGGTCTCAAGTCGAGAATGCATTCGTGGGCGACCAGTCCGTGCCTTCCCGCGTAGAGGACCGGGAAATGCGATGACAGCCGCCGTGCAAGGTAATTG